>SCQY01000044.1 GCA_004298665.1 bacterium
CATCCCAGCGATCCGCGAGCTGAGCTGCGCGGTCTTCCTCTTCACGCCGCACACCGCCGTGATGACGACGATGATGTTCGACTTCTCGGACGCCGGAAACTACGAGGCCCTTTCGACGCTTGGCATCGTATTGATGACCATCACCTTTGCGATCACGATCCTTGCGTACCGGTTCTTGGGACGCGACTTCATGCAGTCGAAGAGTGCCGCATAACGCGGCGGAGTGGGGACAGGGAGACACAATGGCCGAGATTCGCATCAAGGGACTACGCAAGAGGTACGGTCTAGCGTCGGAGAACGTCGCTCTCGACGGCATCGACCTCACGGTGCGAGATGGCGAGGTCATGGCCCTGCTGGGACCCTCGGGCTGCGGCAAGACGACGACGTTGAACTTGCTGGGCGGGTTTCTCGAACCCGACGGAGGAGAGATCTGGGTCGGCGACCGTCTGCTGTCGCGCCCGGGAGGAGTGGTTCCTCCGGAGCAGCGCCATATGTCGCTGATCTTCCAGAGCTATGCGGTGTGGCCGCACAAGACCGTCTTCGAGAACGTCGCATTCGGCCTCTCAATCCGCAAGGTCACGCGCGTTGACATCAAACGCAGGGTCGAGGCGGTGCTGCGGATCGTCGGCATGCATCACCTAACGGAACGGTACCCCGCGGAGCTCTCGGGGGGCCAGCAGCAGCGCGTCGCACTGGCGCGCGCGATGGTCGTGGAGCCGGAGATTCTGCTGGCGGACGAGCCGCTCTCCAATCTGGACGCCAATCTGCGCGAGGAGATGCGCTTTGAAATTCGCCGCCTTCACGACCAGACCGGCATCACGATGGTCTACGTGACTCACGATCAAGCTGAAGCCATGGTGACGGCAGATCGGATTGCACTCCTCAACCATGGCCGGGTGGAACAGGTCGGTACGCCCGAAGAGATGTACCGAAAGCCGCGCACGATGTTTGCCGCCACCTTCATCGGCCGCAGCAACACGCTCGAGGGCACGCTGATCGAGACCGGCCTCGTCGATTGCGGCGGCGTACGCCTACGAGCCACTGCGGACCAAGAGCTTCCGGCTGGAGCGAAGATTGCGCTATGCGTGCGCCCGCACGACGTTTGGCTGAGCGGCAACGGAAACGCACACAACGGCGGCAGCGTCTCCAATCACCTCAGCGGCCGCGTACTGCGCCAGATCTACCTGGGAGAATCGCGCGACTATCTCATCGAAATCGACGGAGGCGCGCAGGTGCGTGCGCTGACCTCGCCGGCGATCAACCACAGCGTTGGCGATCGGGTCGAGCTCAAGCTCCCCGTCGAAGCCTGCCGTGTGGTGCAGCTTTGATCGCCCAGGAAGTCGCGATCACCACTGAAGTCGCACAGTTCGTGTGCGGGACGGAGCTTGCCGATCTTCCCCCGGAGCTGCGGAGCGTAGCCCGCCGCCATATTTTGGACTCCGTCGGCGTCATGCTCGCTGGGCGCCGTGAGCCTCCGGCGCAGATCGCCCGCAAGCATGCGGGGTTCATGTCCTCGGAGAGACTCTCGACGCCGCTGTTTGCCTTCGTGCTCGGCGTACAGGGGCACGTGCAGGACTATGACGACACGCAGCTGGCGACGCGCCCGGAAGGTGTCTATGGGCTCTTGACGCATCCATCGGTCCCGGTGCTGGCGGCCGCGCTTGCCGTTGCACGTGCCGAAGAGAGCTCCGGTTCGCAGGTAATGACGGCTTTCATCGCTGCCACGGAGGCGGAGTGCAGGATATCGGACGCCATCGATCCGCGGCACTACGGAGACGGCTTCCACTCCAGCGGAACGGTGGGAACCCTGGGGGCGACGTTGGCCATCGCCAAGCTCCTGCATCTGGACGAAACGGCGACGCGCACGGCGCTTGGGATCGGGGCCAGCTCGGCAGCGGGTTTGCGCGAAAACTTCGGCACGATGACGAAGTCGCTCCACGTCGGCCGAGCGGCGCAACACGGCGTCGAGGCAGCGTACCTCGCGCGTGCGGGCTGGACCGCGGCGCAGAACGTGCTGGAGGCGCAGCGCGGCTTTTTCCACGCCGCCGGCGGTGGTTTCGACGTATCCCGCATCCATGAGAGGCTTGGCCGGCCGTGGTTCTATCGAGATCCCGGCGTCTCGATCAAGCCGCATCCCAGCGGCTCGCTCACGCATCCTGCGATGTGGGTGCTGGGGCGCCTCGTCGAGGAGCACGACCTCCACGCAGAACAGGTAGCGCGCGTGATCGTTGGGACGAACTCACACATGCCCAACGCACTGATCCACCACCGTCCGCGCGATCCTCTCGCGGCGAAGTTCTCGATGGAGTACGCCATGGCAACGCTCTTGGCCCGGCGGCGCGGCGGTCTGGCGGAATACGACGACCCACAGGCGGTGCTGGATCCGAAGGTTCAGGAGCTGATCCCGCGCATCGTCTTGGAGGTGGATCCGGCGGCCGAGCGCGCCGGCTACGACCGGATGCTCAGCCGCATCACGGTGGAGCTCCGTGACGGACGGCGTCTCTTCGCCGAAGGCGATGCCGGGCGCGGCCACCCGGCCAATCCCATGAGCGACCGGGAAGTGGTCGCGAAGTTCGAGGACTGCGCCCGATGGGGCGGCCTCAGCGACGGCGGGCAACGCATACGCGATGCCGTCGAACATCTCGAAACGCTGATTTCATTGGAGAAGGTATGGCAAGACCTCCGCTGACGGGCATCAAGGTCTACGAGATCGGCAACTTCATGGCTGCACCGTATTGCTCGATGCAGTTGGCCGATCTAGGAGCCGACGTCGTCAAGATCGAGAA
>SCQY01000045.1 GCA_004298665.1 bacterium
TCCATCTTTGGATTGCCCGACGAGCGTTTGACGATTCGGCACGATGCGGGCACGAGCGCGACGCCGTATGTCGGCGGCACGCTCCTAGCGGCCAAACGCGTGACGGAGGTGATTGGCCTCGTGCGCGGGTTGGACCGGCTGCTCTTCGGCTAGTCGCTTACGCAACGCAGGGAGATCAGGAGTATTTTCAATGGATTTCTACGGCATGGGTGAATCGACCGAACCGGCGACGTTTCAGCGCCCCCAGCTTGCACCGGAGCTCGTCGTCAGCCGGTGGTTCAACACCGATGAGCCGCTGACGCTTGCATCGCTGCGTGGCCGCGTGGTCGTCATCGAGGCGTTCCAGATGCTGTGTCCGGGCTGCGTGGCACATGGCCTGCCTCAGGCAGTGCGCATCCAGCAGACCTTCGCCGCCGCCGACGTCGTCGTCATTGGCCTACACACCGTGTTCGAGCACCACGAGGCCATGACGCCCACGGCGCTCGAGGCGTTTCTCTACGAATATCGGATTCGGTTTCCCGTGGCGGTGGACATGCCGAGCGAAGCGTCCGCCATCCCACAGACGATGGCGGCCTACGCCATGCAGGGAACGCCCACGATGATTCTCATCGATCGCCAGGGGCGGCTCCGGGCGCAGCACTTCGGCGAAGTCTCCGACCTTCGGCTCGGCGCCGAGATCATGGCGTCGACGATCTGAGAGATCATGGCGTCGACGATCTGAAGGGTATTCATTTAGACGTCACTAATAGGAACGGCTAATATCTATACTAGGTATACCTGAGTGGAAGGGACGCAGGCGGCTTCTCCATTCGGCAAAGGACTGACGACACGTGCACAACCCCAATGTCCCCGAGACGCTTCACGGCTGGAGCATTCTCCATCGCTTGTACGCGTTCGACCGGCGCCGCTGGTCGGCTCTTTCGACCGACCGGCAGGCGGCGATCCAGCGCGAAGCGCTGCGCGCCTTCGAGCAGCTCGAGGGCGGCGACAAGTACGACTTTGCGCTCTGCCAGGTGCTCGGCGGCAAGGGCGATCTGATGTTCATCCACTACGCCCGCGATTTCGAGGCGCTGGCGGAGGCAGAGATGGCCGTCAGCGGCCTGGAGATCAACGACTACCTCCAGCCGCGCTCGTCGTACGTCTCCGTGTTGGAGGTCGGCCGTCACCGCGCGACCGCGCGCATCCACGAGGAGCTGCGCGAACGCGACCTGGAGGCGAATTCGGCCGAGTGGGTCGCGGCCTTCGACCAGGCCATCGCCGAGGAGACGGCTGCCGTTGCCGCGCGGCTGTGGGCGCAGATTCCGCGCCGGCGCTTCTGGTGCTTCTACCCGATGAACAAGAAGCGGGACGACACGTGGAACTGGTACGCCCTGCCGTTCGACGAGCGTTGCCGGCTGATGGCGGCGCACGGCGCAGGGGCGAAGACCTACCACGGGCTGGCCACGCAGGTGATCTCCAGCTCGATCGGCTTCGACGACTGGGAGTGGGGTGTCGATCTCTTCTCCGACGATCCGTTGGTCCTCAAGCGGCTCATCTACGAGCTGCGCTTCGACGAGGTGAGCTCGCAGTACGCGGAGTTTGGGTCGTTCGTGACCGGTCTACGTTTCTCGCCGGCGCAGCTGCCGGAGTTCCTTGCGGGACGCGCGGTGCCGCGTCTGCTCGAAGCAAGAGAGCTAGGACTGGCGGCAGCGGCCCGGTAGTGTATGCCGCCGCCGAGGCGCAACCAAACGTCGCTCTGATCAAGTACTGGGGGAAGCGCAACGACGCGCTGAATCTCCCGGCCGCTGGTTCGCTTTCGATTACGCTGGACGCGCTGCACACGCATACGACGGTGCACTTCGATGCGGCGCTCGCCGACGACGACGTGATGGTGAACGGCAAACGCGATCCGGATCAGGCGCGCAGAGTCGGCGCCTTCCTAAATCTCTTCCGGACGCGCGCCGGCATTGCAACGTGCGCCCGGGTACGGTCCGCCAACGATTTCCCCACCAGCGCGGGGTTGGCGTCCTCGGCGTCGGGCTTCGCGGCGCTGGCGGCGGCGGCCAACGGTGCGCTGGGTCTGAAGCTGAACGCGCGCGAGCTGTCCATCCTCGCCAGGCGCGGCTCCGGCTCCGCCGCGCGCTCGATCTTCGGCGGCTACGTGGAGATGGCGGCGGGCACGCGCGACGACGGCGAGGACGCGTTCGCGTCGCCCCTGCTCGACGCCTCGACATGGCCGCTCACCGTCGTCATCGCGATCACGACGCACGCGCCCAAGGCGATGAGCTCGCGCGCTGGGATGCGAGCCTCGCAGCAGACATCACGCTACTACGGCAACTGGATCGCCTCGGTGCCGAACGATCTCGCCGTCGCGCGTGCAGCGATCGCGGCACGCGACTTCGAGCAGCTGGCCGCCGTCAGCGAGGCAAGCTGTCTTGCGATGCACGCCATGATGCTAGCCGCGCGCCCAGCGATCATCTACTGGAACGGAACCACACTCGACTGCATCCAGCGCATCCGCGCATTGCAGGCTGACGGCGTCAAGGTCTTCTTCACCGTCGACGCCGGCCCACAGGTGAAGGCCGTATGCCTGCCGGAGGCCGCCGCCCGCGTGGCCGACGCGTTGCGCGAGGTTGCCGGCGTGGAAGACGTGCTGATCAGCGGCCTGGGTGAGGGCGCACGCGTGGTGGAGGACCGAGATTGATGCACATCACCGCGAGCGCGCCCGGCAAGCTGGTGCTGATCGGCGAATACGCCGTGCTGGAAGGCGCGCCTGCGCTGGTTCTTGCGGTCGACCGCCGCGCGAGGGTCGTGCTCGATACGCATGCGGGCGATACCCTCGAGATCATCTCGCCTACGCTCCGGCTGGCCTTCCACGTACGGATTCGTCACGACCGGGTTGTGTGGAACGGCAGGGTGCCCAGCGAGCTAGCGTGGGTAACAACTCTGCTCGCACACTTTGCACGGATCGGCTCCCTGCCCGCATGCCGCATCGAACTCGACAGCGATGCCCTCTACATCGACCACGACGACACCCCCACGAAGCTCGGGCTGGGCTCGTCGGCTGCGCTCTGCGTGGCGCTGCTCGGCGCGCTGCACGCTGCGGCCGGCTGGCCGCCGCCCACGCTCGACGAGTGCGTTCAGGCGTACCGCGTTGCCCACGGCGGCCGCCGCAGCGGCATCGATATCGCCGCTTCTCTCGCGGGGGGCCTGTCGCGCTTCCAACTTGAGCACGGAGCGCCGCGGCGCGTGGCTGCACAACTCCCCGCGGGCCTGCACTGGTGTTGCATCTACAGCGGCCGGCCGGCATCCACGAGCGCGATGCTAGCCACGGTCGCCGCTTGGCACGCGCGCGAGCCCGACGCATATGCGCATGGCGTGCACGCGCTCACTGCGATCGCCTCACGCGGCGTTCAGACCATCGCCAACCGCGATGCCGTGGGCTTCCTCTCCAGCCTCGACGATTTCGCACGCGCGCTCGCTCGTTTCGGCGAGGCCGCGGGCGCGGACATCACGAGCGACGAACATCGCGCGATCGGCGCGATCGCGGCGCGCTGCAACTGCGTCTACAAGAGTTGCGGCGCCGGCTGCGGCGACGTGGGCATCGCGTGCGCCCTCGAGCCCACGCGGATGCAGAAGTTCGCCGCCCAGGCCATCAACGCTGGGTTCAGCGTGGTCGATCTCGACGCGGATCCGCATGGCCTGACCACAACGGTCGTCGATCAAGACTCCGGGGAACGAGAAGATGAACCTGTCGAGAATGCCGGGTTTCTATAAGCTGCCG
>SCQY01000046.1 GCA_004298665.1 bacterium
CCCTCGCCGCTGTGTTCGGGAGCGTTCCGTTCCATGCGGCTCATCGCGCGTGCTCCGCGGCGTGCTCGTGCGCCAGCAGCCAGCCGATCCACAGCATGCCGAAGCCGAAGCCGGAGGGCATCACCCACCACGCAAGCGCCAGCGCATGGTTGGGCAGCAGCAGCAACGCGGCGCCCGCCGACATGTAAGCAACGGCGACCGGCGACATGCCGCGCGGAATCATTCCGCGGGAAGCAAACAGGCCAGTGCCGTAAGCGGCGAACCACAGACCCGGAAGCAGCACCTCACCATGCACGTCCAGCAGGGCTAACGTCAGCATCGCGGAGAGGCTGATGGCCGGCAGGATCGTCACCCCGACCGTGCGCGTCTGGCGGCGCTCGCGATCGTCGGCGATGCGCCAATACCAGATGGCAAGCGCACCGTAGTTGACGGTCAGGCCAACGGAGAGACAGGCAAGCCAGATCGCCAGGTAACGGTGGATATCCAGGGGCGTCGCGGGGTGGGGAACGAGTGCCCACTGGACAACTCCAGCCGCCAAGGCAACCGCGCCGCTGAGCGCCGCCGCGCCGCCGGAGTAACCGTGGAAGCGCTGGCAGCCGGCGAGGCGCTCCCGAACCTCCTCGAGATCCGAGAGCGCGCGTGCGATTTCCATACCTGTAACTTTATACCGCAAAGTATATCCGGGCCGCAAGGGCCCGACGCCTGAGCTCCAGGCATGCGCCCTCGTGGCTTAGCGGTAGTTGACGAACTGCAGCGGAAGCTCGTAATCGAGCTCTTTCATCATGGTGATGACCTTCTGCAGCTCGTCCTTGTCTTTGCCGGAGACACGGATTTGTTCGTCTTGAATCTGCGCGTTGATCTTGAGCTTGGCCGCCTTGATCTTCTCGATCAGCGGTTTGGCCTTGTCCTTGGGGATGCCTTGCTTGACGGTGATGACCTGACGCAGCGTCCCCCCGCTGGCCTGCTCCGCTTTGCCGTAGTCGAACGCCTTGAGCGAGATGCCGCGCTTGACCGCTTTGCTCTGCACGATATCGATGACGTTCTTCAACTTCATCTCGTCGTCTGCGACGATCGTGATCTGCGTGCCTTTGCGCTCGACCGAGCTCTTGGAGTTCTTGAAGTCGAAGCGGCCGGCGATCTCCTTCTCGACTTGATTGATCGCATTCTCGAGCTCCTGCTCGTCGATCTTCGAGACGATGTCAAACGAATACTCAGCCATGATTCCTTACGTCGAATGGTACGTTAGTTTGCGGCAGCGAACGTCCGGTCGACCACGTTGCCCGCGCCGCCCAGGGGCCCAAGATCGCGCCCGTTCTCGTTGACCTGGACCCCGCCGGCGTTACCAACGCGCAGCGTGATCCGGGCCCCCTGGTACGTGCGCACGGTACCGGCCGGGAATGTACCCTCGCTGACCGGCTTCGCGTCGACCACCACGCGCACCCACGAGGGCGCCGACCAGGTGAGCGTCAGCCGCTCGGATCCGGAAGCGCGCACCGTGGGCGAGACCTCAGGTGAAACGGTGGTCATCGGGGCCGGCGAGACTTCCATAGCGGGTTGCGCCGCGGGCGCGCTCGGAGCGGCGGCCGGCTCCGAAGCCGCGGGTGCCGTGGCTGCCGCCAGCGGCGCCTCGCCGCGGTGGGCGCCCGGCGCCTCCAACTGCCAGAAGCTGTAGCCGACGATCGCGAGCAGCGCGACGGCGACGATTCCCGCGAGCCAGACCCAGATCGACGGGCCCGAGCGCCCCTGCCCCTCCGGATAGGCGTCGAGCGAGGCCGTGCCGATGGGTATCTGCGGCGCGATCCCCGTGAGATCGTTGAACTGGGCCACGGTCCCCTCGGGATCGAGGCCGAGGAAGCGCGCATACGTGCGCAGAAAACCGCGCACGTAGACTGCGGCTCCGATCGAGGGCCAATCCTCTTCCTCGATGGCCTGCAAGTAGACCGATCGGATATGGATACGTTCGGCGACCTCCGAGAGCGTGACGCCTCGCGCCTCGCGGGCGGCGCGAAATTGCTCCCCGAGTGATAGCAACGGCGCGTGTCCTTTCCGAGCCCGAAAGTTGACGACCGTTTTAGCGGCACAAAGCGAGAATCCTGTCATG
>SCQY01000047.1 GCA_004298665.1 bacterium
GCGGTTACGCCGGCCGAGCTGCGCGCGGAGGTCTCGGCGGACGAGCATCCGCTGGACTACGTGCGCGCCAGCGCGCCGCGCTGGCTGACGGCGTGTGGCCTCGCGCTCTGGAGTCTGCGGAGCATGGCATCGTGCGCGTGAACCTGCTGGAGCGCGAGCCGTCCGCCGCGTGGCCGACCCGTGCGGCGCGCGCGCTGCCGCTGCTGACGCTGGCGCTGGCGACGGCCGCCGCCGGCGCGCACATCGCCGCGGCGCGGTCGACCCAGCTCGCGGCACGGAGCGCCGCGCAGCGCGCCGCCGCAGAGGCGCGTGCTGCTCCCGTCCGCACTCTGCGCAGCGACGTCGCGCGCCTCGAGCGCAGCGCGATCGAGAGCGAGCGACTGCGCGCTAGCGGGCCGAAACTCGCCGCTGCGCTCGCCCAGCTCGCCGCCGATTTGCCGCGCGCCTCGTGGCTGACGTCGCTCGAGCTGGCGGACGACGGGACCCTGCGTATCACGGGGCGGGCCACCGGCTTCACCATCGTCGGCGACGTCTTAGCATCGCTCGATCGCTCGCATGCGTTCGGCGCTGCGCGCCTGCTCGACGCGCAGCGTCCGGCAGGTGCAGCCGCGCTGCGCTTCCAGATCGAGACACGGTAAGGACGCGCCCGCACGGCGGCGAAGTGGAAGTTATGCTGACTGAGATCACCGAGCGCGTCGTCGCATGGCGGCGCTCCATTCATGCTCACCCGGAGCCGGGCTTCGAAGAGGAGCGCACGGCTGCGCTGATCGAGCGCACCCTCGATGCGGCGGGCATCGAGCACCGTCGCCTTGCCAAGACGGGCGTGGTCGGCGTCATACGAGGCGCGCTTCCCGGACGCGTGGCAGCCCTGCGCGCGGACATGGATTGTCTGACGGTGGAGGAGCGCTCCGGCGAGCCGTTCGCCTCGGAGCGCTCGGGACTGATGCATGCCTGCGGCCACGACGCGCACGTCGCGATGCTGCTGGGCGCCGCAACGGAGCTTGCCGCAGGGCGCGCAAGCCTGCACGGCACCGTCGTCTGCCTCTTTCAGCCGGCCGAAGAGGGGCCCGGAGGCGCCAAGCCGATGATCGAGCAGGGCTGCCTGGACGACCCGAAGGTCGAGGCGATCGCCATGCTCCACGTCGATCCGCGCTTGGATACGGGAACGGTCGGGGTGACGGCGGGCCCCACGAACGCCGCCGCGGACGAAGTGCAGATCGATATTCGCGGCGTCGGCGGCCACGGCGCCCATCCCCATCGCTCGGTGGATGCCATCCCCGCGGCAGGCAACGTCATCCTCGCACTGCAGAACGTGGTTGCGCGCGAGACCGATCCGCTGGCTTCGGTGGTGGTGACCATCGGAACGATAGAAGGCGGCTATCGCAACAACATCATCGCCGATCGAGTGCACATGGCGGGGACGGTACGCACGCTGGATCCCGCCATTCGCAAGGCGACGCACGCGAAGATTCGCCGCATCGTCGAGCACGCGGCGGCGGCCTATGACTGCACGGCCGGCGTCGAGTTCAGTTTGGGCTACCCCGTGCTCACCAACGATCGAGCGCTGACGCCGGCCTATGCCGCCTACCTGAAGGCCAATGAGCCGGCGCTCACCGTACTGGAAAACATGCTGCCCACGATGGGCGGCGAGGATTTCGCCTTCTATACCGAGCGCGTCCCCGGCGTCTCGTGCCGCCTGGGCGTGCGCAACGAGCAGATTGGCGCCACGGCGATGATCCACAGCCCCGAGTTCAAGCTCGACGAGCAGGCGCTGCCGGTCGGCGTGCGCATGCTGACGCATTTCGCGCGAGGCTTCGCCGCCGGCGAGTTCGGCGCGTAACGGGGCGGACGCTAGTCGCTGCGGGCGAGTTCGAAGAGGCCTCCAAGCCCAAGGTAGTCTTCCGCGCCGATGAGCCCTACGGGCTCCAAGCGTCCGTGCACGACGCGTCCCCGATCGTCGAGCAGCTCGTCGGCGAGGTGAACGCGCAGCACGCGTCCGATGATCAGATGACCGCCGCCGGCTTCGTCGCCGAGGTCGACGATGCGGTGCGTGACGCATTCGAAGCTCACGGGAGACTCGGCGATACGCGGCGGAGCTACGTCGATCGACGGCGCCGCGCTCACCCCCGCGCGCTCGAATTCGTCGGCGTCGATCGGAAGGCGGTGCGCGGAGCGGCGCGCCGCGTCGGCGTGGCGGCGGGTGACGACGTTGACGACGAACTCACCGCAGGCCTCGATGTTGCGCAGCGTGTCTTTCTTGACGTCGGGCATGCGCCCGCGGCGCATCGGCGCGAAGGCCAGCGTCATCGGGTTCGCGGACACGGGCATGAAGAAGGAGAACGGGGCGAGATTTCGTTCGCCGTCGGGTCCCAGCGTCGAGACCCAAGCGATCGGGCGCGGCAGAATCGCGTCGATCAGGATGTGATAAGCGTCTTGCCACGGCCGCTCGCTGGGGACGAGGTTCATCCCCGTTGCTTCGTGCTCGGCGGGTGGGAACTCTTGCGCAGGGATGGAGCGCGCCGCTCACCAACGCTCAGGCATGGTACAGGCCAGCGAGGAGATCGTCTCCGATGCCGGCGCCGCTTTCGCCTTGCTCTGCGAGGTCGAGAAGTGGCCGGTGTGGCTCTCGCTGGTGCGCAGCGTCCGCCGTCTGGACGGCGATCACGCGCTCTGCCTGGGCAGCGAGGTGGCGATCCAGGCGCCGCTCTTGGGCTCCGGCGAGGAGATCTTCGTCGTCGAGCGGTTCCTGCAAGGGCATCTGCTCCGCATCGAGAGCGCCTTCTCGTGCCGGCGCAGTTGGGAGTTTCGCATCGAACGCAAGGGGGAGCGAGCTCGCTTGGCCGTGGCGCTCGCCTATCCAACCTATGGCGGCTGGCTCGGTGCCCAGCTCGATCGCTTGGCCCGGCGGCGCAAGGCGGAAAGCGAGCTCTGGGCCTCGGTCGTCCATTTCAAAGGCCTCGTAGAGTTCGAGAACCACCCCGACCGCGTGCTCGCAGACTTTTAGCAGTCGTTGACGGTGGCTGCTAATCTTCGGTAGAATAATGCTAGCCGGTCTACCAGACCAAAGGAGTTCCCTCGTGCCTCTCTACGAATACGTCTGCCAGGAGTGTCGCGTTCGCCACGACATCCGCCACGGCTTCGACGAGAAGGCGGGCACCTGCCCGGCATGCGGCGGGGTGCTGGAGCGGGTCTACCACATCGGCGGGATCCACTTCAAGGGCTCGGGATTCTATACCACCGATTACAAGCACAGCAGCAATGCCGCCTCGTCGAGCGAGCCCAGCTCCAACGGCTCCAACGGGGCCAAGAGCGAAGGCGCCAAGAGCGAAGGCACCAAGAGCGAAGGCGCCAAGAGCGATGGTGCCGCCAAGAGCGACGGTGCCGCCAAGAGCGACGGTGCCGCCAAGAGCAAGGCATCGGAGAAGACGGCTTAAGAGATGACGCCGCACGCGATTGCGGGTTGGGCCACCGTCGCCGTCGTCGTGGGCGTGGTGATCGTGCTCGCCGTCTACGCGGCTGCGCTGGCGCTCCGCGTGCGCCGGATCCAAACGCGCTTCCAGCACCCGCTGCTTCAGCGGATATTGGCGACGAACGCCGATCTGCGCAATCTGCAGAACGCGCGTGTCCAGATCGACGAGCTCTCCCGGCGCGCCGCTCAGGCGCTCGCCTCGCTTCGCGGTGACTTGGCCCAGCGCGAGCGCCTGCGCCGCGAAGGCGGCCGCGCCATCGCCGGCATCGTCGGCAATCTGCGCACGATCCGCGACCTGTTGACCTAGATCGGTCCGCTTTCCTCGGGGGGCTCCCAATGCCAGCCAAGCGGCGGCTGATCGATGCCGGGCGCGCCGAAGGGCTGCGCCTCGTCCTCGGGCAGGCCGAAGGATGCCTCGGCAGGCTCCGGCTGCGGGGCGAACGATTCGCCCATCTCTGGCTCCGGTGCCGCTTTGCTGACCGGTTGGACGACGGGCGGCACAGCCTCTTGAGAGGCGGCTGGGGTCGGCGCCGGCGGATCGGGCGCGGGCGCCGGCGCGGCTGGACCGCCGTGACCCACGGAGAGCAGCGCCGCCATACTCTTGGCCGGGAGCGCGCCGCCCTTCTCGGCGACGCCGATCAGTACCAGCCGGCCCTGCGGCAGTAGCTGCGCGCCGGGCTTGGCGGCCAGCTCGTGGAGCTGGTCGATGTAATATTGCGGTGCCTCTTCGACTTTCATCGTGTCGAGCAGCAGCTTCAAGGTGTCGACGAGGTATTCGTGCGGCGGCGTCTTGGCGAAGGCGAAGACCGCTTCGGCGATCTGAGACTTACTCATAGAGAGCAGCTTGCGCCAGTAGCTCGGCGCCTGGTAGTACTCGAACTGCCCCAGCTCGCGCTTGGCGCGCGAATAGAGCGTGGCGATACGCTTGCCGATGGCGTCGCTGGGCGGCATCGGCTCGACGACCACCACGCGCGCGGCCACACGCCCCAGCTCCTGAATGACGTTGGCATGAAAGAGCGGGTCGATCTCGTGCAGGTAGCTGTTGGCGACGGCCACTTCGAAGCTGTTGTCCCTCGCCGGAATGGCGGAGGTGCTGCCGCGCAAGACGGTAACTTCGAGATCTTCGTAGCGCTTCATGAGCTCGTCGCGCGACTCGATGACCGTGATCTTCGCGCCTTCAGCGGCGGCGCGGCGAACGATGGCTACGTCGGGGCCGTAGCCGCAGAAGAGTACGCGGTCACCGGACGAGATCCCCATCGCATCCCACACCAGCGACGCGAGTCGCTCGGATTCCCGTTCGAACTCGACGTGGTCGTAGGAGGCTGCGGCTTTGCTCATCGCGCGACGCCCTGCTGTAGGAATTCCCACGCTTCGTGAAACTGCGGATAGCTCACGCGCGCGCAGCCGGCGTCGTCGACCTGCACGCCGGATGGGCTGCCGGCGGCGAGCGCCGCGGCGGCCATGGCGATCCGGTGGTCGCCGTGGCTGGCCACCTCGATGCGCTCGTTCATGTGCTCCGCGCCGCTCACGTCGAGTCCGTCGGGGTGACGCGCGACCGTGACGCCGGCGGCCTCCAGCATCGCTGCGATCGTCTCCACGCGATCGCTTTCCTTGACGCGCAGCTCGGCGGCATTGCGAATGCGCGTGGTGCCGCGAGCATAGGCCGCGGCGACGGCAAGCGCGGGAACTTCGTCGATCATCGTGGGCAGCAGGGCGGGATCGAGGTCGATGGCGTGCAGGCTGCTGGAGCGCGCGACGACGTCGCCCACGGGCTCGCCGCAGACCTCGTGCGCGTCGCGGATGGTGAGGTCGGCGCCCATCGCTTGTAATGCGCGCAGCAGCCCGTCGCGCGTGGGGTTGAGGCAGAGCCGCTCGATGCGCACCTCCGAGTGCGGCGTCACGAGGGCGCCGACGATAGCAAAGGCGGCGGCGCTGGGATCCCCCGGCACTTCGATGTCGCGCGCGTTCAGCGTGGAGGCAGCGAGTGCGATGCGCGTGCCGTCCCAGGCGATTGAGGCGCCCAAGTAGCGCAGCATGCGCTCCGTATGGTCGCGCGAGTGCTCGTCGCCCGTGATCTCGGCGGAGGTGCCGGCGGTGAGCGCAGCCAGGAGCAGCGCGGTCTTCACCTGCGCCGAGGGCACGCGCAGGTGGTGGGCCACCGCCTTCAGGCCGGTGTGCGCCGCAAGCTCCACAGGAGCGTGGCCGTTGGTCGTGGTGATGAGCGCTCCGGCATCGCGCAGCGGGCCGGCAACGCGCTCCATCGGACGGCGGGAAAGCGAGTCGTCGCCGGTCAGGCGAGCGGGAAGGTTGGCGCCGGCCAGGATGCCCATCAGCAGCCGCATCGTCGTTCCCGAGTTGAGGCAGTCGACCACGCCCGGCGCATGGAGGCGTTGCGGCGCGTGCAGTGTGACCTCGCCGCCCTCGCCGTCGAGACGCGCGCCGAGCGCGCGAACCGCCTGGCGCGTGGCCTCGAGATCGGCCCCCGTGTTGAGATTCGAGAGCTGGAGTTCGCCGCCGGTCAGGGCGCCGATCAGCAGCGCGCGGTGCGAGATCGACTTGTCCGGGGCGACGCGCAACGCGCCGCGCAGCGGTCCGGGACGGAAGCGGGTAGCGGACGCGGGTGACATCCCTCGGGGCATTCGCGTCTCGAGCAGGCTGCGCCTACGTGTACAAACCGCGCCGAGTGGCGCGGAATGCTTTCAACCAATGGGGTCCCCGCCGAGTCTGCGAGGTGGGGGATCATGGGGAAGGTGGGACTCGAACCCACACGGAGTCACCCCCGGACGCTTTTGAGGCGTCTGCGTCTACCGGTTCCGCCACTTCCCCGTCGCCACCGATTGTAGCACGTGCTGCAACCCCGCTCCGAGCACTTGAGTGCGCGCAAACTCCTCGATGCGGCGCGCGCCGCAGACGCGCTCGTAGAATGCCTCGGGCCCCACGGCGCCGATCAAGGCTTGCGTGCATTCTTGGTTCTTGAGCGACTGCAGCGCCAAGAGGCAGAGCAGCGAGCCGAGCCCGCGGTGCCGCTCGCTCTCGGCTACTCCCATCGGTCCGAAGATGCCCACGCCGGGCTCGTTGCGCCACTTGCGCAGCCATGGAAAATCCAGCCGGCAATCGTAAGCGGCGAAGCCGAGCTCGTTGCCGTCCCCATCGGTTGCGAACCAGGCGTACCCCGTGGCGACTTCGTCGGCCCACAAGCCGCCGAAGGTGCGGCGCAGCCACGTGCGCTGAGATGCCGTTGCGCCCTGGCGTTCATGCAGCACCACGCCGCGGTCCAGCGTCTCGCGATAGAGCTCGGGCGGCACGCGAGACCAGAGGCGTTCGTCCAGGTCCGCCAGCATGTTGATCATCGTCGCGCCGCTCATCGCGTCTCCCAGCGCCAGGCGTTCCAGGTCGGAGAGAAGCCGCTGGGCGCGAAGTTGCGCAGGCGCTCGCGATACGCATAGACGTAGGTGGGATTGAAGAGGTAGACGATCGGCACGTCGCTGGCCGCGATCTCTTGGATGCGCGCGTAGTCGTGTCTACGCGCCGCGCGATCGTAGGTGATCAGCGCATCGTGCTCCAGGCGGTCGACCTGCGGGTTACAGTAACGCATGTAATTCGATGCTCCGTGACAGGTCAGCAGCACGCTGTCGTCGGGATCGGCGCCCATGGGCCACGGTACGTAGGCGAGATCGAAATCGCCTTTGGCCAGGAGACCGCCCTCGCTCTTGGGCAGGAAGAGCTGCGCGTTGGAGACGGACTTGATCTGCACGTCCACGCCCACGGCGCGCAGGTCGAGCTGGATGGCCGTTGCAGCGCGCACGCCGGTGGTGCTCTCGGGGAATTGCACGTACGTCAGCGCGAGCCGTTTGCCGCCCTTCATGCGGATGCCGTCAGTTCCACGGTGCCAGCCTGCCGCATCCAGCAGACGAGAGGCAACGGCGGGATCGTAGGCGGGCAGTTTGGCGCGTGGATCGTAGGCCCAGGAGCGTTGCGGCTGATCGCTGTCGGTGACGGGGTAGCGCCCCAAGGTGATCTTCTTGCTGATCGTGGCACGGTCGATAGCGGCGGCCAGCGCGCGGCGCACGCGAACATCGTCGAGCGGTGGATGGGTGAGGTTGATCGCGACGCCGGCCACCAGCGCCAACGGCGCGTACGCGTAGCGCAGACCGCTCACGTTGGCGAGCGCGGGCTGCTGTGCCGGGGCAATGAGGTTCCAGTCGCTGGCGCCAGCTTGCAGCATCGTGAGGTTCGTACCCGGATCGGGGACGACGCGCACGACGAGCTGCTTGGTCTTCGGCGGGCCGCGCCAATAGCGCTGGTTGGCGACGTAGACGAGGCGATCGCCGCGATGCCACGAGCGCAGAACGTATGGGCCGTCGCAGACCGGGGCGGCGTTGAAGGCGGCATGGAGCAGTGGGTTCTGCGTGCCCAGCACGTGCGCGGGAAGCACGTATTGCGGCACAGCGCCGTAGGAGAAGAGGGTCTCGACGGCGGGAGACCAGGGGCGGCGCAGATGGAAGACCACGGTCCGCGCGTCGGGGGCGGCAGCGCGGTCGACCAAATCGTAGCCGGCGCGCGAGCGCACGGGATTGCGCGGATCCATGATCGCGCGCAGCGTAAAGAGTACGTCGCGCGAGGTGACTGCGACGCCGTCCTGCCAGCGAATGTTCGAGCGCAAGCGGTAGGTGATGCTTCTCCCGTCCCGCGAGATGCCGCCGTTGGCGCGCGTGGGGATCTCGCGCAAGAGCTCCGGGATGCGTTTGCCATTGGGATCGATGTCGAAGAACGGCTCGAAGCAGAGCCGCGCCACCTCTTGGTCGACCGAGGCGGCATCCTGCACGGCGAAGAGCGGGTCGAGACTGGTGGGATCGCCTGCCAGGTTGAAATGCACGGCATCGGCATCGGCGTCCGGCGTTGCGGAAGAGCCGCAGCCGGTAAGCAGCGCGACAACGAGTGCCGCCGAAAACAACGAGGCGAGGAGGCGCATCGCGCCCCCCTTCGCCCCGTCGCGGCTGTTCCCCGTGCGGTAGTTGGTGCGCTACGCGGTACGGCGGATCAAGCGGACGATCCAGAGGAGGATCACTGCTCCGATGATGGAGACAACGATCGACCAGACGAATCCGCCGCTGGCGGCTGCGCCGAAGAGCGTGACGACCCATCCTCCGATGACGGCGCCGATCATACCGATGATGATATCGGTAAGCCAGCCCCCGCCCACGGTGGATGGAACGATCGTACGCGCGACGGCGCCCGCGATCAAGCCGATGATGAGCCAAACGATCAGGTGCATGGTGTACGGTCTCCCCTCCTTTGCTTGCGCATCTTATCTCCCCGGGGGATGGGCCGCAAACCTATGCCTAGCGCTTCTTTGCTATCGACTTAGCCTGCACGAAGAGCAGCAAGTAGTCGTGGCCGCCGGCTTTCGAGTCGGTGCCTGACATGTTGAAGCCGCCGAACGGATGGACGCCTACTAGCGCCCCCGTGCATTTGCGGTTCAAGTAGAGGTTCCCGACGTGGAGCTCGCGCGCGCCGCGCTCGAGTTTCGCGGGGTCGCTCGAGTAGAGCGCGCCGGTGAGGCCGTACTTCGTGCCGTTGGCGATGGCGAGGGCATCGTCGAAGTCGCGCGCTTTGATGAATGCCACGACGGGGCCGAAGACTTCTTCCTGTGCCAGCGTCTTCTCCGGCGTCACGTTCTCCACCACCGTGGGCTGGATGAAGTAGCCTGTGCGCTCGACGGGCTTGCCGCCGGCGGCTACGCGGCCGCCCTCCTCGAGCGCCCGCGCGATGGCTTTTTGGATGCGCTGGTATGCTTTCTCGTTGACGACAGGGCCGACGTCGACGCTCGCGCTTTCCGCAGGGTCGCCGATCTGGAGCTTCGCGACGCGCTCCAGTACCTTGCCCTTGAGGGTATCGAAGACGGGCTCTTCGACGATCGCACGCGAGGCGGCGGAGCACTTCTGTCCCGAGAAACCGAATGCGGAGGCCACGATCCCGTCCGCGGCGGCGTCGAGATCGGCGTCCTTGGCCACCACGACAGCGTCCTTGCCGCCCATCTCGGCGATGACGCGCTTGATCCAGATCTGACCCTCGCGCGGCTTGGCGGCGACTTCGTTGATGTGGAGCCCAACGGCCATCGAGCCCGTGAAGGAGATGAAGCGCGTGCGCGGATGTTCGACCAGACGTTCGCCGACTTCGGCGCCGCCGGGCAGGAAGTTCACCACCCCCGGCGGGAGCCCCAGCTCGAAGAGCAGATCGACGAAGCGCGCCGCGATGATCGTGCTGTCGGGCGAGGGCTTGAGCACCACGGTATTGCCGGTAACGATGGCCGCAGTGGTCATGCCCGCCATGATCGCTAGCGGAAAGTTCCACGGCGGCAGGATCACCCCAACGCCCAGCGGCAGGTACTCCAGCCAATTCTCTTCGGGCAGCGGGCTGGGCACGGCGGGCTGACGTCCGCTCAGACGCAAGGCCTCACGCGCGTAGAACTCCAGGAAATCGATGGCCTCGGCAGTGTCGGCGTCGGCTTCGACCCACGGCTTGCCGACTTCCACGATCATGGAGGCGTTGAAGTCATCTTTGCGCGCCCGCATCGCCGCGGCGGCGCGGAAGAGCAGATCGGCGCGCTCCTCCCACGCCACGTGACTCCAGCTGGCGAAGGCGCTCTCGGCTTCGGCGATGGCGCGGTCGGCCAGCTGCGGCGTGGCTTCGAAGTACCATCCGGCATGGCGGTCGGGATTGGCCGGCGTTACCGCGGGCACGGCGGGCTCGGGCGTGAGGCGCTCGGCGCCGATGATGATCGGATAGCGCTGCTCGCTGTGTGCGAGAAAGCGCTCGATGGCGGCGGCCTGCGCCGCGCGCTCGGCGGGATCGGCGAATGTTCGGACGGCTTCGTTACGAAACGGCGGATGCGTCTTCTCGAGCACGGTTGCCATGGTGGGGAGATCCTCCTCTTGTCAGGGTCAGGAGTTTTGCGCCGGAAGGACGGCGAACCTCCGCGCGATGCACACCAGGCCTTCCGACCTGCAGCGTCTGCTCGCGCTCTCCGGGACCCTGGTTGTCGAGGAGGTCGAAAGTCAGGCGCTGGCGGGCAACGTCTTGGGCGACCCTAGCCGCCGCCCGCTTCCCGTCTATCTTCCTCCCGGGTACGATCCCGAGGGAAGTCGCCGCTATCCCACGCTGTACTGTCTGCACGGCTTCACGGGCTCGGCGGCCGCGCTGGCCGCCGCGCGGGTCTGGTCGCTCAACCCGATCCAGTGGCTCGACCGGCTGATCGTGGAGGGGCGCGTGCCGCCGGCGATCCTGGTGCTGGTCGACGGATTGACGCGCTATGGCGGAAGCCAGTACGTCAACAGCGCGCTCAACGGCAACTACGCGGATTACGTGGTGCGCGACGTCGTCGGCTACGTGGATCGCACGTTTCGCACGGTCGCGCGCCCGGAGGGGCGCGGGCTCTTCGGCAAGTCGAGCGGGGGCTTCGGCACGCTGCATCTGGTGATGGAGTATCCGGGCCACTTCGCGGCGGCCGCCTCGCAGAGCGGCGATGCGTACTTTCAGTACTGCTACCTGCCCGACTTCGTGAACGTGCAGCGCGCGTTCGAGCGCCACGGCGGGCTGGCGGGCTTCGTCGCCGCGTTCGACGCGGAGAAGAAGAAGAGCAACGGTTCGGTGGAGGTGATGAACATCGTGGGGATGGCTGCCGCGTATTCGCCGCGTCCCGGCGCGCGGGAACCCTTCGATATCGAATTTCCGTTCGATCTGCGTACGGGGCGTCTGCGCGAGGATATCTGGGCGCGCTGGCTGCGCTTCGACCCGGCGCTGGTCTGCGAGGAACGGATCGCGGAGTTCCGGGCGCTGCGCACGCTCTACGTGGACTGCGGGCGGCGCGATCAGTACGCGCTCGATCTCGGTGCGCGTATCTTGGTGGACCGGCTGCGCGAGCACGGCATAGCGGTCCAGCACGAGGAGTTCGACGACGACCATATGAGCGTGCTCTACCGCCACGAACAGGTGTATCCCGCGTTGTTGGAGAGGTTGGAGAGAGAATGAATCGCAGATCCCTGCTCGC
>SCQY01000048.1 GCA_004298665.1 bacterium
TCGACACCGTAGAGCCGTGCCGGTACGTCGCGTGCCAAGAGCTCCTCGGTGCGCCGCCTCGCGCGCTCCTTGAGCTTCTCGACGGGCCCGAATTGAATGGATTCCGTGGGGCAGGCCTTCGCGCAGGCCGGCTCGATGCCGTCCTTCATACGATCGTAGCAGAGCGTGCACTTCTGTGCGACGCCTTGCTCTTCTTGAATGGCGATGACGCCGAAGGGGCAGGCCGGGACGCAGTAGCCGCAGCCGTTGCAGACGTCGGGCTGCACGTAGACGGCACCGAACTCGTTGCGTACGATGGCTCCGGTCGGACAGGCTTCCATGCAGCCGGCGTGCGTGCAGTGCTTGCAGACGTCGGACATCATCACCCAGCGCGACTCGGCTGGGTTGATGCGGTCGAACTGCTCGACGAAGTCCACGTGGCGCCACGTAGTCGCGGAGAGGCGCCCCGTGTTATCGTAGGAGTTGCCCGAGAACGCGTACCCGTCGGAAGGCAGTTGGTTCCACTGCTTGCAGGCCACCTCGCACGCTTTGCAGCCGATGCATAGCGTGACGTCGGTGAAGAAGCCCATCTCTTCCCCACTCATGTCGCTGCGCTCCATTCGTGGGGACCCCACCGCTTTGACTGTTCCGGCGCACTCGCGCCAGGTTGTACCTTCCAGCTCATTGCGCTGCGCTCCATTCGCGGGGGCCCCACCGCTTTGACTGTTCCGGCGCACTCGCGCCGGGTTGTACCTTCCAGCTCATTGCGCTGCGCTCCATTCGTGGGGGCCCCACCGCTTTGACTGTTCCGGCGCACTCGCGCCGGATTGTACCTTCCAGCTCATTGCGCTGCGCTCCATTCGTGGGGACCCCGCCGCTCTGACTGTTCCGGCGCACTCGCGCCAGGTTGTACCTTCCCACCCATTGCGCTGCGTGCCATCATCGTCGATCCTCGTGCCGCTGCGTGTACCGTGAGGCTGCCATGATCGTCTCGGGCGACACGATCTGCGCGGAGATCGCCTCCGAGCCGGACGCGGCTTCCACGGCGCCGGGGAGCGTCGGCGTGCCCAGCGGATTGCGCTGCCCCAGCGGCACGTCGTCGTCGGCCGCGAACGGATGGGCTGAGCTGCGGCGCCCGGCGCGGACGTTGCAAGTGAAGGCCTTGCCTTCGTGGATCGAGACGTTGGGGTCGGCCACCAGCGGGGGGAGGTCGTTCGGCGTGTCGCCGGTGACGACGCCTTGCGTCCCCCAATGCCACGGCAATCCGACTTGATGGACGAAGCGCCCTTTGCCTAGACGTATCGGCTGCATGCGCCCGGTGACCAAGGCCTTGGCCTCGACTTCGGCGCGCGCCGTCTCGATCGTCACCCATTCCCCGTTGCGGATCCCGCGCTCCACGGCCAGCTCCGGCGAGATCTCGCAGAAGAGCTCCGGCTGCAGCTCCGCCAGCCACGGCAGCCAGCGCGACATCGCGCCGCTCAAGTGATGTTCGGTGAGGCGATACGTGGTGATGACGTACGGATAGCGTGGATCGCCGATGTCGTGGTAGGGGTTGTCGCGGCGGCGCCACTGCTTGAGCACGGGATTGTACTGCGCGTGAGGATAGAGTGCGTTGCCGACGGGCGATTCCTTAGGTTCGTAGTGCGTGGGCATCGGTGCGTCAACGGTCCCGGTTGGGGCGAAGAGCTGAGCAACGCCGTCCGGGTTCATGATGAAAGGTGAGGCGCCGTCGTGTGCGTCGATCCCGCTGCCGTCGGCCTTCGCCGGCGTGCTCGGTGCTTTCGTGAGCGGGAAGTCGGGAACGTCGTAGCCCACCCACTTGCTCTGCGCCTCGTCCCACCACACGTACTTCTTGCGCTCGCTCCAGGGCTTGCCTTCGGGGTCGGCCGAGGCGCGGTTATAGATTTGGCGGCGGTTCGAAGGCCACGACCAAGCCCACTCCAGAGAGACCCACTGATCGCCCTTGCGGCGGCGCGTCAAGTTCTCCTCGGGGGTGGGATACATGCCGGAGTAGATCCAACAGCCGCAGGCGGTCGAGCCATCGTCCTTGCACTCCGCAAAGCCCTTGAGCTGCTCGCCAGTGTCGGTGCGATAACCGTTCATCTCGCGCATCACCGCCTCGACGTCCGGATCGCCCAATGCGCGCTCGTGTGCGCTAGGGTGGTCATAGTCCCAGGTCATATCGAGAATCGGGCGATCGCGCCGCTGCGCGGAGGTAGCATAGAGTTCCTTGAGGCGCTTGCCCAACTGATAGACGAAGCCGAGGTCGCTGCGGCAATCGCCGGGCGGGTCGACGGCCTTCTCGTGAAACTGCACCAAGCGCATCGTGTTAGTCAGCGTCCCCGCCTTCTCCGCGATGCAGGCACTGGGCATGAAGAAGACTTCCGTTGGGATCTGTTTCGGGTCCACGCCCTCGCGCTTCCAGAATGCAGCCGATTCGATCTCAAAGATATCGCGCACCACCAGCCAGTCGAGCTTGGCCATCGCATTGCGCTGGAACTCCGCATTCTGCCCGCCGACGGCGGGGTTCTGGCCGAAGAGCAGCATGCCGCGTACCGTTCCGTCCTTCATGCCCACGAACATCGGCATGTGCGAATGGTCGCCCGTGTTCTTCGGTAAGTAGTCGTAGGCCCAGTCGTTCTCCCGGGTGGCTGCGTCGCCGTACCATGCTTTCATGAACGAGACGGCGTATTTCGGGAAGTTGTTCCACCAGCCCGTGCGCGGGGTCTGGTGTCTGCACCACGTCGCGAAATCAGTCTCGCCTTTCTCGAGCGTGGGCGCCTTCAAGTATCCCGGGAAGAGATCGTAGAGTGTGGCGTTGTCCGTCGATCCTTGAATGGACGCATGGCCTCGCAGCGCCATGACGCCTCCGCCCGGGCGCCCCATGTTGCCCAGCAGCGACTGCAAGATGCCGCCGGCGCGGATGTTCTGCACGCCCACGCTGTGCTGCGTCCAGCCCATGGCATAGCAGAAGACGGCCGTTTTCTCGCGTCCGCTATTGGTGCAGAGGAGCTCGGCCAACTCCAAGAACTTCTCGCGGGGCGAGCCGCAGATCCGCTCTACCATCTCCGGCGTATAACGCGCGTAGTGGCGCCGCATGATGTTCAGTACGCAATGCGGGTTCTGCAGCGTGGGGTCGCGTTTGGGGCGCGGCGCTTCGTTCTCTGCGCCGGGCTCCAGCTCGTAGCGCCAGGTCGACAAGTCGTAGGCGCCGTGATCCGGGTCCAATCCGCTGAAGACGCCGTCGAGGTCCTCGCTGTCGCGGTAGTCATCGTTGACGATGAACGACGCGTTGGTGTAGTTGAGCACGTACTCTTTGAAATAGCGCTCGTGCTCCAGCACGTAGTTGATCAAGCCTCCCAGGAAGGCGATATCCGTCCCCGAGCGGATCGGTACGTGCAGGTCCGCCATGGCGCTGGTGCGCGTGAAGCGCGGATCGACGTGGACGATCTTGGCGCCTTTGGCTTTCGCCTTCATCACGAAGCGAAAGCCCACGGGATGACACTCGGCGAAATTGCTGCCCTGGATCACGATGAGATCCGAGTTCTGAAGATCCATCAAGAACGTCGTCGCGCCGCCGCGGCCGAAGGAGGTGCCTAGACCAGGCACCGTCGAGCTATGTCATATGCGCGCCTGGTTCTCGACGAAGGGCATGCCAAGACTCCTAAAGAGCTTGGCCATGAGGTAGTTCTCTTCGTTGTCCAGCGTGGCGCCGCCCAGCGATGCCAAGGCCATCGTCCGATTGACGCGCCGCCCTTGCTCGTCTTCCTCCTGGAACGTTGCGTCGCGCGTCTCCTTGATGCGTTGCGCGATGCGCTCCATCGCCCAGTCCAGCGAGACGTCTTGCCACTCGGCGGCCCCCGGCGCGCGGTACTTGCATGTCTTCCAGCGGGCGGGGTTGACGTGGAGCTGAAACGTCGCCGCACCCTTCGGGCAGAGCGTTCCGCCGTTGATGGGCGAGGCGGGGTTGCCCTCGATGTCGATGATCGTATTGCCGCGATGGTAGACAAGCGTAGCACAACCCACGGCGCAGTAAGGGCAGACGCTCGGCGTGACTTTAGCGTCCGCCGTGCGAGGGCGCAACTGACGCGAACGCTCGCTCATGGGGTTGGGTAACGTGCCGACGCGCTCGCGCAATACTTTCGCGGCGCGGTCGAAGAGCTGTTGAAGACCGGTCCCGGGCCCGAGTATGTCCTTCTTGGTTGCCATGCGATGCCCCCTGAAGAACGACTTGCAGCGCCTCCGATGTTCGATGGGGTGAAAGCGATCTCCCCGGCGAACACCTATTGCAGCAAACTTCTCGCTTTGCGGAACATGATGGAAAGAGATCGATCGGTGCGTCTGGAGCTTTACGGCATGGCTCGCCATCTTGTCGGCGAGGGCGCTCTCGATATCCCGGCGGAGTCGGCGGCGACGGTTGGCAGCCTCTTGCGCGAGGCGGCGCGTCTGGCCCCCGTGCTGGTTGGAACGGTGTTGGAACCTGACGGCACGCCGATCGCCCCGAACTACGTCCTACTCGACGGGCGCAACGCCGTCGCCCCCGGAGATCCGGTGAGCGACAGCGACCATCCCTGTCTGTTCGTGTTGGCCTCGGGGGGATAGGGTGCTATGACGGCGAGCCTGCCGCGCGATTTGCTGGAGATCGACCTCAGCGAGCGCACCTGGTCGCGCAGCCGTCTCGCCGACGCGGTCCTCGATATGGCGCCGGGGGGCGCCGCGCTGGCGGTTCACCTCCTGGATGAGCGTATCAGCGGTCCGCTCGATCCGCTGGGCGAAGAAAACCCGCTGTGCTTCGCGGCAGGTCCCTTCGCCGGATCGGCGCTCCCCGCGGCCGCCAAACATGCGTTGGCCACGGTCTCGCCGCTGACGGGATTGATCAACGATACGCTCTCCTCGAGCCATTGGTCGGCGGCGCTGCGCCGCATGGGTTTGGCGGCGCTGGTGATACGCGGCCGTGCCGAGGGGCTTACCGCACTCGTCATCGACGGCACGAGCGTCGAGTTTCGCGATGCGGCCGCGCTAGCGGGGTCCTCGGCCGACGCGGCGGGGCGCGCGCTGCGCCGCGAGCTGGGCGACGTTCGTGCGCGTGTCTGCGCCGCCGGCCCCGCGGGGGAGCGCCTCGCGCGCTTCGCCGTGGTGGAGAACGATGGACGCCAAGCGGGGCGCGGCGGAGCCGGCGCCGTCTTCGGCTCCAAGGCGCTCAAAGCAATCGTGCTGCGCGGCGGCGGCGAGGTTCCCGTGGCGGATCCCGAAGCGATGGCGCGTCTGGCACGCCGTTTGCGCGAGCGTGCCATTGGACCCAAGACGGCGAAGTACCGGGTGTTGGGCACGGGCGCCAACATGCGCGTTCTCGACCGCATGGGCCTGCTTCCCACACGCAACTTCAGCGCCGCCAGATTCGAAGGCACGGAGCGTGTGACGCCGGAACGCGCTCGCGAGTCGCCGGAGAGCTACGTCGAGTATCGCGCAGGCTGCGCGAACTGTCCCGTGCAGTGCGAACATCGCTACGTGCGGCGCGACGGCGATCGCCGCCACGCCGCGGCCAGTGAATACGAGTCGACCTGGGCACTCGGCCCCAACTGCGGCGTCGACGACCTCGATGCGGTGCTCGACGCCGTTGACCGCTGCGATCGCTACGGTCTGGACACGATCTCTACCGGGGGCGTCATCGCCTGGACGATGGAGTGCGTGGAGCGCGGCATCTTGAGCGCGCAGCGTGTAGGCGTCGACGCGCGCTTCGGCAATGCGCGTGCGATGCTGGCGTTGATCGATGCCGTCGCGTCCGGCGAAGGCTTCGGCGCGCTCCTGGCGCGCGGCGTGCGCGCCGCGGCCGCCGAAGTGGGCGGCGGGAGCGAGCGCTTCGCCATGCACTGCAAAGGCCTGGAGATGCCCGGGTACGAGCCGCGCGGTCTGCCTACGTACGCCCTAGGGTTGGCCGTCTGCACGCGCGGTGCGTGCCACAACAGGGCAGCAACGTACGATCTAGATCTGCGGCGACCCACGTCTGCGTACACGCCGGATGAGCGTGCGCGGGCCTGTATCGAGCAAGAGGACTACGCCGCGGCATGGGACACGTTGCTGCTGTGCAAGTTCGTGCGCGACTGCTTCGACGACTTCTGGAACGAGGCTGCGGAGCTGCTCACCGCCGCCGTTGGCGGTGCCTGGGACGCGGCGCGCTTGCACGCCGTCGCCGTTCAGAGCTGGGAGCGTAAGCGCTCGGTCAACGCACGCTTGGGGTGGAAGCCCGAGGACGACGTGCTGCCCGCGCGCTTGTTCGAGGATCCGCTGTCCGGCGGGCCGGCAGCCGGCCTGCGCCTCGAGTCCGCGTCGCTCGAAGCGATGAAGTATGCCTACGAGCGCGGGCGTGCCAATCGTGCTGTAGTGCGCTAGCGGCGCGCGACGTCGATCACTGCGCCTGCGCGTACCAGCGCCACGCGCAGCCGGCGCATCAGCCCGATGCGTAAGGCGATCTTGGAGAAGTCGACGCCCTGGTGCAGCGCCAGCGCGGCGGCGATGCCGGCTGCCTCGCCTTCCTCGATGGTGGTGGGAATGATCCGCGCGCTGCCGGCGGCTACATGCGTTGCCGAGATCGCCGGGCCGGCTACGAGCAGGTTGTCGAAGCCGTACGGCACCATCGCGCGGAAGGGCACGCCGTAGACGTGGCGCACGGGTGCGTAGGCGGGCGGCTCTCCGATGTACGTGGGATGGATGTCCAGCGGATACGAGGCCAGGCCGATGGTGTCGTACGGTACGCGTCCGTGCCAGATATCATCGGCCGTGAGCATCGTCAGCCCCAGCACGTGGCGCGTCTCGCGAATGTAGAGCTCGTCGGCGAACGCCCCGAGACGCGCGTGCGCGAAACCAGGGACGCGCTCGCGCAGGAAGGGCATCAGGTGAAGAATTTCGGCGCGCGCGATCGCCTCGCCCTCGCTCACCGAGACTGGGTCTCGACCGTCGACTCCCACCACGTCGACTGCATTGACGGTGACGCGTCCGCTGGGTTCGCGTCCCAAGTTGAGATCGCGCACGATGACGCGTGGCGACAACGGATCGTAGGCGCGCATCAGGCGCGTGTAGCCCCACACTTTCTTCTCGGTGGCCCCTCCCGCACCGTAGCGTTCTTCGTCGTAGGAGCGCACCGCCGTATGCCAGTCCACGCCGTCGACCGCGAACATCAGCGTCGCTGCCTGCATCTTCGTGTCCAGCCCGGTGTCCTGACGCCCAACGTCGTAGCGTGCACCCGCGAGCGCCGCGAGATCACCTCTGTCGGTCGCGTCGATGACGACCGGCGCGCGAAGCGCGAAGACCGCCCCGCTGTGCTGATCGCCGAACCTGACCTCTGTGACGCGCCGGTCGAGCGGATTTCCGATGACGTCGGCGGAGAGTGCCGCCGTGTCCAGACGCACCGTGATCTCCGGATAGGAGCTGACGATGTGCAGGAAGGCCGCTTCGGCGGTCTGCGGATCGAAGGCCTCGCCCAGCTGCTGGTAGATCTCACCAAAGATGCCTCCCTCGATGCGCGCACCGTCGAGAGCCTTGTTGAGATCCCACTGGTCCATCATGGCGCCGGTGAGCACGCCGCCGAGGTAGGGACGGTCGCAGACCAACGTCACGCGCAGCCCCTGACGGGCGGCGGCGATGGCAGCGGCGATCCCCGCCGGCGTTCCACCGACCACCAGCACTTGTACCTCCCGCGCCGGTTCGGCGGCGCGCGAGGCGTGCTGAGCCGTGGCATTCGCCGGCAGCGGAAGGAGCGGGAGAATGAGCGCAAACAGAACGGCGAGCGCCGCCAGGCGCGGATGGGTCAGCCGGCGGATGCTGCGACGGCGCAACGGTTCTTCCCCCCAACTTTGGCACGGTAGAGCGCTCCGTCGGCGGCCAAGAAGAGCCCTTGCTCATCTACGGCGTTGACGGGATAGACGGCTAGGCCCGCCGAGGCGCTGATGCCCCGAACATTGAGCGCCGCCAGTACGCGCTCCACAGCGCGCCTGCCGGCCTGGGCGTCGGTTTGAGGCATGACCAGAACGAACTCATCGCCGGCGTAGCGAGCCACGACGTCGCTCGAACGCGCCGTTGCCTTGAGCGTCTCGGCGAACGTTCGCAGGGCTGCGTCGCCCGCTGCGTGGCCCTGTGTATCGTTGATCCGCTTGAGGTCGTCGAGGTCCAGGATCACAAAGCAGAACGGTTGCCCGTGCCGCGCAGCGAGCGCCAGCGCATGCTCCATCTGGTCGTGGAGCCGGCGCGCGTTGGCCAGGCCCGTCAGGTGGTCCACCATGGCGAGCCGCTTGGTCTCTTGAAACAGGCGCGCCGACTCGACGGCCATCGCAGCCTGCGAGGCGAAGTCGAGCAGGATCCGCACCGAATCGTCGGTGATCTCCCCGTCCAGCCCATCAACGAAGATCACGCCACGGATCGTTTCGCGCGCCACCAGCGGCACCAGACAGAAGGTGCTGCCATCGGTGAGCGGTGGAAGGCTGGCCTGAGCGACGAAGAGCTCGAATTCGCCGGTAGCCACGGCGAGCAGCGGTGAGCTCGGCTCGAGGTCCAGCGGCAAGGCATAGGCGAGCGGGGCAACGCTGCCGTCGGGCTCGGTCATCATGCGTGGCGTGACGGTCGCGCCTTCCACGTCCAACAGCACCACACGCTGGTAGCCGAGGGCTTCGCGAATGCCGCGCATCACCATAGATAGGATGTCGTCCAGCTCGAGGGTCGAGTTGATGGCGGAGAAGACCTGCTGGAGAATGAAGAGCTCGGCATTCTGGCGTGCCAGCTCGTCGCGCTCCGCCTCGACAAGGGCAAGCCGATCCAGGGCGGACTCCAACTGCCGTCGAAGCGCATCCTCGCGGATACCCGGTGCGTCCTCCAGTGGAGTCCCCCCATGCTGCCTCATGCTTGATGTGCTCGCCCGATTCGGCCCTCGAACAATCGGTGCCTCCGAGTAACGTAAGGCGACGGTAAGGGATTTCGAGGCGGTGCCAGAGTAACAAGGGCCGCCGTGAGTTTCGTGCATCTCCATGTCCACAGCGAGTACTCCCTCCTCGATGGCGCTTGCCGCATCGAGGACCTCTGCCGCCGCACGGTGGAGGAGGGTGCCCCCGGGATCGCCTTGACCGACCACGGCGTGATGTTCGGGGCGATGGAGTTCTACTACGCCGCCAAGGATCATGGCATCGTCCCGATCATCGGCTGCGAGGCCTATCTGGCTCCGCGCGGGCGCAAGGATCGCAGCGTGCGCAATGAGGCGCACGTGACCTTGCTGGCGGCCGACCACACGGGCTACAAGAATCTGGTGGCCTTGATTTCGGCCGGCTTCCTGGAAGGCTACTATTACAAGCCGCGCATCGACCTCGAGCTGCTCGAGCGGCACAACGACGGTCTGATCGTTCTCTCCGGCTGCATGAGCGGCTTGGTTGCCGCGCCGCTGCTGAAGAACGACCGTGCGACGGCTCTCGAGAACGCCAAGATCTACCACGAGATCTTGGGCGATCGCTTCTACATCGAAGTGATGCGCCACGGCATGCCGGAGGAAGACGAGATCAACCGTGGGCTCGTCTCCATCGCGCGCGAGCTGAACCTGCCGCTGGTAGCCACCAACGATTCGCACTACCTCGACCGTACCGACGCGCCGGCACACGACGTTCTGCTCTGCATCGGCACCGGGAAGACCGTCTCTGACACCCAGCGCCTGAAGTTCTTCTCCGACCAGTTCTACATCAAGACGCCGCAGGAGATGCGCGAGCTCTTCGCCGATCTTCCCGACGCCTGCGACAACACGGTGGAGATCGCCAAGCGCATCGACATCAAGATCCCGGAGAGGATCTTCCACCTGCCGGTGTATCCGGTTCCGGAGCCGGAGAAGACACCCGAAGCCTTCCTGCGCGAGCTCTGCGAGACGGGCCTGGTGGAACGCTACGGCGCGCAGCGCGCCGCGAGCGACTCCGAGTTGCGCGAGCGCCTGGAGTACGAGCTCGGCATCATCGTCAAGATGGGCTTTGCCTCGTACTTCCTGATCGTCTGGGACTTCATCAAGTACGCACGCGACCACGGCATTCCGGTTGGGCCGGGGCGCGGCTCCGCAGCGGGGTCGCTGGTCTCGTACTGCCTGCACATCTCCAACGTCGATCCTATCCGCTTCACGCTGATCTTCGAGCGCTTCCTGAACCCGGACCGCATCTCGATGCCGGACATCGATACCGACTTCTGCGTCGAGCGCCGCGACGAAGTCATCCGTTACGTGGAAGAGAAGTACGGCAAGGAGCGTGTGGCGCAGATCGTCACCTTCGGTACGATGCTGGCCCGCGCGGCCGTGCGCGACGCGGGCCGCGCGCTGGCCGTGCCGCTCCCCGATGTCGACAAGGTCGCCAAGCTGATCCCCAGCGGACCGGGCGGGCTTTCGATCGCGCAGTCGCTCGAGCAGATTTCCGAGCTGCGGATGATGTACGACAACTCACCGCAGGTGCGCCAGCTGCTGGATACCGCCCGCTCCATCGAAGGGCTTGCGCGCCACGCCTCGACGCATGCCGCCGGCGTGGTGATCGGCAAGGAGCCCCTCACCCAGTACGCTCCGCTCATCGAGCTGGGCGAAGGCGACGTCAACACGCAATACTCGATGGGATGGATCGAGAAGATCGGCTTGCTCAAGATGGACTTCTTGGGTCTGCGCAACTTGACGGTGATGCAGAACGCCGTCGAGGAGATCCGGCGCACCGCCGATCCCGCCTTCGATCTCGAGACCGTTACTTTGGAGGACCCCAAGACGTTCGCTCTGCTCTCGCAAGGGCGCACGACGGGCGTCTTCCAGTTCGAGTCCGACGGTATGCGCCGCTATCTCATGGAGCTCCAGCCCAGCAGCCTGGACGATCTGGTAGCGATGAACGCGCTCTACCGCCCCGGACCGATGGACTGGATCCCGGACTTCATTGCCGGCAAGCACGGGAGGAAGAAGCCCACCTACCTCCATCCCAAGCTGGAGCCGATTCTCGCTGAGACGTACGGCGTTGCCGTCTACCAGGAGCAGGTGATGCAGATCGCTCGCGAGTTGGCCGGCTTTACCATGGGACAGGCCGACGAACTGCGCAAGGTGATGGGGAAGAAGCAGGTCGACAAGGTCCCCAAGTACCGCAAGAAGTTCGTCGCAGGCTGCATCGCCAACGGCGTCGACGAAACGCTGGCGGAGAAGATCTTCGGCTTCATCGAGCCCTTCGCCGGATACGGCTTCAACAAATCGCACAGCGTCTGCTATGGGCTCATCGCCTATCAGACGGCGTACCTCAAGGCGAACTTTCCTCAGCAGTACATGGCGGCGTTGGCCTCTTCCGTGCGCGACAAGACCGAGAAGCTCGTCGAGTACATCGAAGAGTCAAGGGCGCTGGGCATCGACGTCCTCCCGCCTGACGTCAACGTCTCGCAATCCGACTTCTCGGCGGACGGCGCGGCGATCCGCTTCGGTTTGAGCGCCATCAAGGGCGTGGGCGAATCAGCCGTGCGTGCGATCATCGCGGCACGCGAGGATGGCGGCCCATTTTCCAGCATCTTCGATCTTGCCGCGCGCGTCGATACCAAACAGCTCAACAAGCGCGTGCTCGAGGCTTTGGTCAAGGCGGGCGCACTCGACTCGCTGCCCGGTAATCGCTCCCAGCAGCTCGATGCCGTGGAAGGCGCGCTCTCCTCCGCCGGGCGCGCAGCGCGCGACCGGGAGCTGGGCCAGGCTTCGCTGTTCGGCGCGTTGGAGTCGACAGACGGCGGCGCTGCCGTTGCGCATGTGCTGCGTGAGCTTCCGCCGCCGCCGCAGTCGGAGGCGCTGGCGTGGGAGAAGGAGCACTTGGGGCTCTATCTCTCCGGTCACCCGCTGGCGGAGGCGGCTCAGGCGCTCTATGCTCGCACGGGGCGCTCGATCCGCGAGCTCCAGCAGTGCCAGGACGATGAGCCCGTCTGCGTGGGCGGCATCATCGTCGAGCTGCGTAAGGTACTCACCAAGCAACAGCAGCAGATGCTGATCGCGCGCGTCGAGGACACCACGGGCTCCGTGGAAGTCGTGGTCTTTCCCAAGGTCTATCCCGCCGTGCAGCACCTCTTCGTGCGCGACAACGTCGTGATCGTCAAAGGGCGCCTGCGCATCCGCGAGGCGCGCGGCGCAGTGAGTGCGGAGAGCGAGGAGGAGACGCCGCTGGAGGTGACGATCCACCTCAACGAAGCCATGCCCTTCGAGTACCATGGCGTTGCGCAGAGCACGCGCGGCTGGCATCTGCGCGTGGCCACCAAGGCGCAGATCGATCGCCTGCGGGCCCTGGTATCCGAGTGGCCAGGGGAGGTCCCGCTGGTCCTCCACCATGGCGCCCACGTCAAGCGTCTTCCCGCGGGCATCAGCGGTGCCCCGCAGGTGCGCGGCGCGCTCGAGCAGATTTTCGGCGCCGAAGCCATGCGCGAAGGCGCAGCAGATGAAGGAGGAACGTCATCGCGATGAGGCTACCCGCGGGAACTCGGGACTGGCTGCCCGAGGAGCTCGCGGCTAAACGCGCCCTGGAAGCTTCGCTGCGCGGGGTCTTTGCGCGCTTCGGCTATCGGGAGGCGGCCACGCCCAGCTTCGAGCGCTTCGACGTCATCGAAGCGGGCCTGGGCAAAGCGCTGGGCGAGGAGAGCTTCCGCTTCACGGACCGCCGCGGCACGACCATGGCGCTGCGGCCGGAGATGACGACGCCCATAGCGCGTCTGGTGTCCACGCGGCTGCGGGGTGCGCCGATGCCGCTGCGGCTGTGCTACATCGCCCCCGTCTACCGCTACGAAGAGCCGCAAGAAGGGCGTATGCGGGAGTTCACGCAAGCCGGCGTCGAGCTGATCGGCAACGGCTCTGTGGAGGCCGACGTCGAGATCATGCTCTCGGCGCTGGAGGCCCTCGACGCGGCGGGTCTGCCCGACGCGCACATCGACGTCAACCACGCGGCGATCGTCGATGCCGTGCTGCGTGAAGTGGGGCTGGAGCCGCACGTGGCGCGCCTGGTCAAGGGTCTGTTGGGGCGCCGCAATCTCGTTGCGCTACGGGCATTCTGCGCAGCCAACGGCACGCCCAGCGTGCAAGTTCTGCCTGAGCTGGCACTGCTGCGCGGGGGCGAGGAAGTGCTGGAGCGCCTGCTGCGTTACGTTCCGCATCCACGTGTCGACGGCGGCATCGCGCGGCTGCGCGCCATTTTGGCGCGCGCGGCCAGCCTCTCGATGGGCCATCGCATCGCCGTCGACTTCGCGCTGCTGCGCGACTTCGAGTACTACACGGGCTTGGTCTTCGAAGCGTACGTCCCAGAGCTGGGCTTCTCGCTGCTGGGCGGCGGCCGCTACGACGGTCTCCTGGGAAACTTCGGCTTTCAAACTCCGGCCGTAGGCTGGACGGTGGGCGTTGAGCGGCTCTTGATCGCCCTGGAGCGGCGTGGCGGGATACCGGCCGCCGAGGATGCGGCCGCGCAATACCTCGTGGCCGGCGACGACCGCGTGGCGCGCGCGCTGCGTGAACGCGGAGCACGCGTGCTGCGCGCGCTCGACGGCAGCGAAGAGGCGACGCTCGTGGCCGAGGCGCGCCTGCGCGCCATCCCGCGCATCGTCGTCGCAGGGGTCTGCATCGACGTGCTCGACGGGCGCCGGCGATCTTTGGAAGAGGTGCTGTCGGACCGTACGGGGGATGACTTGGCATGAGCCTGACCATCGCCGTCCCCAAAGGGACGCTCCTCGACGAGTCACGCCGGCGGCTCGCCAACGCCGGGCTCCGCTTACCGGAAGACGTGGGGCGCAAGCTGGTCCTCGACGACCCCGAGAGCGGCGCGCGCTTTCTGCTGCTGCGGCCCAGTGACGTGCCAACGTACGTCGAGTTCGGAGCCGCCGACTGCGGCATCGTTGGAGCCGACGTACTCTGGGAGACGGAACGCAGCGTCTCCGAGCTGGCCGACCTGAACTTCGGCTACTGCCGGCTGGTGGTGGCGGGACCGCGCGCCTCGGGATTCCATCGAGGGAAGCCGTTGCCGACGTTTTGCCGTGTGGCCAGCAAGTTCGTGCGCTCGGCAGAAGGCTACTTTGCCGAACGCGACCTGCCCGTGCAGATCATCCCGCTCCACGGGAGCGTCGAGATCTCCCCGGTCGTTGGTCTAGCCGATCTCATCGTCGACCTGGTGGCCACGGGGCGCACCCTGGCCGAACATGATTTGGAGATTGTGGACGAGATAGCACCCTCGACGGCGCGCTTCGTGGTCAACCCCGTGCGCTTCCGTGCGAAATACGAAGAAGTCACTGCCCTGCTGGAGCGCCTGCAGTGCGACGCGTAAGCGCCGGAGAGGCGGCCGCCGCGGGGCTCTATGCGCGCGGCTGGGAGCCGCCGGCGCAGGCTGTGGCCGCCGTGCGGGCCATCGTCGATGCGGTGCGCGAGCGCGGCGATGCGGCACTAGCCGAGTACACGCGCCGCTTCGACGGGGCGGAGCTCGCGAGCGGAACGCGCGTGAGCGTGCCGCCGTACCAAGAGGCCAAGGGCCTGGTCTCGCCCGAGGTGGCCGCTGCTTTCGAGCTGGCGCGCGCCCGCATCGTGACCTTCCACGAACGCCAACGCGTGCAATCGCAGCTTCAGCCGGAGGGCGACGGCAGCGTCAGCGGCTGGCTCGTCCAGCCGCTGCGGCGCGTTGGGCTCTACGTGCCCGGCGGCTCGGCAGTGCTCTCTTCGTCGGTGCTGATGAACTCGATTCCGGCCCACGTGGCCGGCGTGGCCGAGATCGTCGTCTGCTCGCCGCCCGGCCGCGACGGCCGCCTGAGCGACGCCGTGCTCTTCGCCTGCGCGCTCTGCCCCTGGATCACCGAGGTCCATGCCGTGGGGGGAGCTCAGGCGATCGCGGCGCTAGCCTATGGCACGCAGGCGATCGCCCCGGTAGAGAAGATCGTCGGCCCCGGCAACGTCTACGTGACGGAGGCGAAGCGCCAAGTTTACGGCACCGTGGGCATCGACAGCCTCGCGGGGCCCTCGGAGGTGCTGGTGGTCGCCGACGAGCGCGCGCGTCCGGAGTTCGTGGCAGGCGAGCTGCTGGCGCAGGCCGAGCACGACCCGCGAGCCCGCGTGGTTGCCGCTTCGCCCTCGCGCGTGCTGCTGGACGCCGTCGCGGCGCTCTTGGAGGGTTCGTTCGCCCGCCAGACGGGGCGTGACGAGATCTTGGAGGCCTCGCTGCGCGACGGCACGTGGCTGGTCGACTGCGCTAGCCTCGATCAGGCGATCGAGGTCGCCAACTCCTTCGCCCCAGAGCATCTGAGCGTGCAGACGAGCGATCCGTGGCGTCTGCTCGGGCGCTTCCGCAACGCCGGCGCGATCTTCCTGGGCGATTGGACCCCGGTGGCCGCCGGCGACTATGTGGCCGGCTCGAATCACGTGCTGCCCACGAGCGGCGCGGCGCGCTACGCCTCGGGTCTGCGCGTCGCCGACTTCGCGCGAACCGTGTCGGTCGTTGCCTACAGCCGTGAGCGCATGGCGCACGACGCCGCGCCGCTGGCGGCGCTGGCCGATTTCGAGGGACTGCGCGCACATGCACGCTCCGCGCGCATCCGCGCCGCCGGCGAGGGGCACGAGTGAGCACAGAACCACCGTACGCCAAGCCGCCGCAGCTCATCGCACTCGACATCGACGGAACGCTCGTCGACGCGCGCCTGACGCTTGCGCCGCCCGATAAGACGGCTATCGCCGCGGCGCGCGCGGCAGGGAGCCGCGTGGTGCTCTTCACGGGACGAATGTTTGCTTCCAGTGTACGTTTCGCAGAGGAGCTCGGCCTCGAAGGGCCCTTGGTGTGTTACCAAGGTGCCGCCTGCTACGATGTGGCCACGCGGGAGCGCCTCTGGGAGGAGCCCGTCAGCGCCGAGACGGCGCGCAGCGTGGTGGAGCGGATGCTGGCGGACGGCTTCCACGCCCAGGCATACTTCGACGACCGCCTCTTCGTCCAGAGCATCAATCGCTGGTCGCGCATCTATACCGATATCGCCGCCGTGGAGCCGGTGCTGGTCCCCTCGCTGGAGGCAGCGATCACCCGCCCATCGACGAAGGTCGTCGCCGTCGGCGAGCCGGCCCGCATGGAAGCCTATGCGCGCGATTTGAGCGCGCGTTACCCCGAGCTCTACGTCACGCGCAGCCAGCCGGAGTTCGTCGAGGTGCTCAACCGCAAGGCCAACAAAGGCGACGCCTTGCGCCGCGTGGTGGCGGAGCTCTGCGTCGACCCCGTCTCCACGATCGCCGTCGGCGACTCGTGGAACGACGTGCCGCTCCTGAACGCAGCAGGCTTCGGCGTGGCCATGGGTTCGGCACCGCCCGAGCTAAAAGCCCTCGCCGGGGCCATCGTGCACCCGGTAGGCGGGCACGGCGTCAGCCAGGCGCTGCGCGAGTATGCCGTGCCGTGAAGCCCCTACGCCGCCGTCGTCTGCCGCTGCGTGCGCGGCTCAAAGCCGCTTCGCTCGTGCTGGCGGTGCTGGCGCTGCTGGCCGCCTACGGAGGCTACCGCTTGGCCGTATGGCCCGGCTTCGATCTCCAGCGAATGATCGTCACCGGCAACAGCCACGTGAGTGCGGACGAGGTCGCCGCTGCTGCAGCGGTGCCGCACGACCGCAATCTCTGGCTGCTCAACCTTGCCCCGGTGCGCCGTCGGGTGGAGGCCCTGCCTTGGGTGGCGCATGCTCGCTTGTGGCGCATCCTTCCGGCGGCTTTGCACGTCGAAATCACCGAACGCCTGCCGGTTGCCGTGGTCTTCGCCGCTTCGGACGGAGGCGACGCATATGCGCTGGTCGACGCCGGCGGACACGTGCTAGAGCGCAGCGATCACGCAGCGTGGGACTATCCGCGGATGCGCGGGATCGCGCCGGGCAGCGCGGACTTCCGCCGCGTCGCCGGCGACTTGCAGACCTTGGCGGCTAGCGGCGTGCGCGTGCGCGAACTCGACGTCACAATGCTTGGCGAACTGGTTGCGGTGACGTATACTCGACTCAGGCTCGACTTCGGGGACGATTCCGATCTCCCGCACAAGGCGAGCCTGGTGAATCCCATCATCGCTCGACTCGGGCGCCGTGTCACCAGCGTAGCAGCGCTGGACCTGCGCGCACCGAAGACACCCGTGGTTCTCTACCGATAGACATGGCAACGCTCGCATCGACCCCTTCGAAGCCCGCTCATCTGCGCCTCTCGTGGCAGCTCTCGCTGGCATTGGTCGGCGCGGTACTGGGCATGATCGTCGCGATGCTCTTCCGCACCCAGGCCAGCCAAGGGTTTCCGCTGGCCAACCAAAGCACCGGGACGCTCGCAGCGCTGCTCAAACAGCAGGATGCCGTCGACGCGCGCCTGCGCTCGACGATCGACGTTCAGCGCGCTGAGCTCGACCGTTACGAGCGCCAGGCGACCGCGGGGCGTTCGCTCTCGCGCGTGGCGCGCAGCGAGCTGCAGCGCTACAAAACCGCCGCAGGGCTGGTGGCCCTAACCGGACCGGGGCTGACCGTGACGCTGAACGACTCTCCCAAGCCCGCCGCCGGGCCGGTCGATGCGCAGTACAAGCTCGTCCACGACTACAATCTGCGCGAGATCGTCAACGAGCTCTGGGCTTCCGGGGCAGAGGCGATTGCCATCAATGGGCAGCGCTACGTAACGGGGACGCCGATCCGCTGCGTGGGACCCGTCATCCTGGTAAACCAGGAGCGCATCTCGCCGCCGTACCAAATCAGCGCGATCGGCTCCGCCAAGCCGATGGCCGGCGCGTTGCAGATGCCGGGGGGAGTACTCGACGCGATGGGGCCGCAAATCCAGAGCGGGGTGCAGGTGCGGCTAGCCGCAGCCTCTTCGCTCACGGTGCCGGCATATCCGGCGCTTGCGCCGTTCCATTACGCCAAGGCGGCGCATTAGCATGAAGCGGGCGTTCAGCCTTCTGCTCCCCGCGCTCGGGGTGGCGATCGGCATCTGGCTTGGCTTCGCGCTGCCGGGCCAAGTCCCTAACGCCTACGTGAAGTATCTGGGCGTCGCGTTGCTGGCCGCGTTCGACTCGGCGCTGGGCGGCTTGCGAGCCGGCCTCGAAGATACCTACGATCCGACGGTGTTCTTCTCGGGCTTCGTCGCGAACACGCTTCTGGCTGGACTCCTGACGTACGCGGGCGATCGCCTCGGCGTGGAACTCTACCTTGCCGCCGTGATCGTCTTCGGCGCGCGTATCTTCAACAATATCGCGATCATGCGGCGCATCATCATCGGCCGCCTCCGCCGCGCCCGCTAGTCGTTGCGGCGCGAGCCGCTCGAGTTGGCGAAGAGCTGGAGCAGGGCGATGAAGATGTTCACGAAGTCCAGGTAGATCGAGAGCGCCAAGGTGACCGGCGTATCGTAGGGCGCCGCGGCTCGTATGCGGGCGAAGTCCACCAGCGTCAGCAGCGCAAAGATCGCGAGCGTCCACCATGCGTAGGTGCTGGGGGCGATGAAGTGCAGGAATGCGCTGGCGATCCCCACGATGACTAAGCCGATCAGTGCGGCGAAGGCGATGCCCGAGAGGCGCCGGAAGTCGAAGGTTGACGTGTAGACCAGCGCACCCAGCAATCCCATGCCGACCCCTGCGGTCAACGCTGCCTCACCGACTTGCGCCGAGCCGATGATGGCCGTGTAGCGTGCGATGATGGGCCCGAGCCAAACGCCGTCGGCGATGGCGAAGAGGTAAAAGAGCCCCAGCGAGAGCGAGGCGTTGGCGCGCGTCATCTGCACGGCGAAGATCAGCGCGAACGAGAGCAGCAGCGAGCCGAAGTAGATCAGCGGCGGCGGGGCCGGCACAGCATAGGCCGTCACTCCGGCCACGGCCAAGGCACCTGCGGTGATGATCAGGACCTGACCCAAGAGCGCTCGGGTCCGAACGGCGGCGTTTGCGGCGTAGTCGTACATGATGTTCTTGGATACCCGTTCTCCGAGCGGCGAGTTTCAGGGCGGCGATGGGGTCGGGCGTTTGGTCGCTTGCCACAATATCTAGGGGAAGCGATACGTGCGCTACCCTACATTTCGTGGTTTTCCACCGTTTGTCCACAAGGGAGTCTCCACCTCCCGCAGGAAGGAGCGGCGAAACCGGAACCAGCTACGGCCGGCGAGGAGAGCAGACGCGCGGATGCCCAAACAGGAGACGATAGCCGGGCTCGACGTGGGAACCACCAAGACCTGCGCCGTCGTCGCGTCCTACGGACCCGAAGGCTTGGAGATCATCGGCGTCGGCGAGGCCCCCAGCACCGGCCTGCGCAAAGGCGTGGTGACGGACCTCGATCAGACCGTCAGATCGATCGAGGCTGCCTGCGAAAAGGCCGAGCGCATGGCGGGCGTTCATATCACCGACGTCTACGTCGGCGTCACGGGGGAGCACGTCAAGAGCCGCAACAACCACGGCGTCGTCGCCGTCTCCGGCGATGATCGCGAAGTCGTTGCCGCCGACGTCGCGCGCGTGGTCGAGGCTTCGAAGATCATCGATCTCGATGCCAACCGCCAGATCCTCCACGCCCTGCCGCGCTCGTATGCGATCGACGGCCAAGATGGCGTCACGGATCCGGTGGGCATGGCCGGCCAGCGTCTGGAAGTCGATACGCACATCGTTACTGCGGGCTCCACGTTCTTGGCCAACGTCCTCAAGTGCGTCCATCGCGCGGGTCTCGAAACGCGCGGCGTGGTCTTCGAGCCGTTGGCCAGCTGTGCTGCGACCCTGCTCCCCGAGGAACGCCACATCGGCGTGGTTCTGCTGGACATCGGCGGGGGCACCACGGACGTTGCAGTCTACGCGGGCGGCGGCGTGGTACATTCCGCCGCGATCCCGGTGGGCGGCAACATCCTGACCAACGACATCGCGGTGGGCCTCAAGACGACGCTTGCCGAGGCCGAGCAGATCAAGCGCATGTATGGTACCGCCGCGTTCGTGCGCAGCGAGCGCGACGAGATGCCCATCGAAGTGAAGATGCTCGACGGGCGCGCTACCCGCGCGGCCACCATCGGGGAGCTGCGCGGCATCATCGGCCCGCGCGTCCAGGAGCTCTTCCGCCTCGTCAAACGCGAGCTGGTCGAGCATGCCCCCCGCGATCTCATCCTCGCGGAAGTCGTGCTGACCGGCGGAGGCGCCCAACTTCCCGATCTCGACGCCGCGGCGCAAGAGTTCTTCGGACTCCCCGTGCGCGTCGGCGTTCCACAGAACGTGGGCGGTCTCACCGAGTCGGTGCGCAACCCCGCCTATGCCACCGCCGTGGGCCTGGTGATCTTCGGCCCCAATTCGGACCAGACGCCGCGCACGTCGCGCCGTAACGGCGCAAGCTTTATCTCGCGTATCTCCGCTTGGCTCTCCGACCTGTGGTCGTGAATGAACCCGCAACTCGAGCTTACACTCACTCCGGAGGAATCGATGGCTGAAAGCAAGCGTTACGTCCCCGACCATGCCGCGACGATCAAAGTGATCGGTCTGGGCGGCGGCGGCTCCAATGCAGTCAACCGCATGATCGATGCCGGGCTCCTAGGCGTCGAGTTCTTCGCCATCAACACGGACGTGCAGGCGCTCAAAGGCTGCCGCACGGAGAATCGCATCCAGATCGGCAATGGCCTGACGCGCGGCTTGGGCGCCGGCGCCAATCCCGACACGGGGCGTCAGGCCGCCGACGAGTCGCGCGAGGACCTGGCCATGGTGATCGACGGAGCCGACCTCGTCTTCATCACGGCTGGCATGGGCGGCGGAACGGGCTCGGGTGCCGCGCCGGTGGCCGCCGAGATCGCGCGCGAGTCCGGCGCACTGACGATCGCCGTGGTGACCAAACCGTTCGCCTTCGAAGGGCGCAAGCGCATGCAGGTGGCCGAGCGCGCGATCGCCGAGCTGGAGAGCAAGGTCGACACGCTGATCACCATTCCCAACGAGCGTTTGATGCAGATCATCGAGAAGCGCACGCCGCTGCAGGAGGCGTTCGGCTACGCCGACGATATTCTCCGCCAGGGCATCCAAGGCATCAGTGATCTGATCACGCAGCCGGGGCTCATCAACCTCGACTTTGCCGACGTCAAGGCGATCATGACCGAGGCGGGATCCGCGATGATGGGCATCGGCGTGGGCTCCGGCGAGCATCGCGCCGCCGATGCCGCGCAAAAGGCTATCGCCTCGCCGCTGCTGGAGACGACCATCGAAGGCGCGCGCGGCGTCATCTTCAACGTCACCGGCGGGCCCGATCTCTCGATGTACGAAGTGAACGAGGCGGCGGAGATGATCGCGCGCGCGGTTGACTCTGAGGCCAACATCATCTTCGGCGCCACGGTCGACCCCGAGCTGGGGGAGCGCGTGCGCATCACCGTGCTCGCCGCGGGCTTCGGCGCGCGGACGCGCCGCAGCGGCGTCGCCTTCGCCGCCGGTGAGACACCGTTCGAGAAGATCGCACCGCTGAACATGGACGATATCGAAGTTCCGGCTTTCCTGCGCTATCGCAGTTAGGGTTATCGTCGTCTAGAGAGCGGGGCTCGGGGCACTCTCGCGGTGTGAGTTCTTCCGTTGCCCCCCGCACGCTCGCGCCCGCCGCCATCGTCGTGCTCGCGCTGATGGTACTGTTGGCGGCCGCCGATCTCGCACGCTCCCTCTGGCGGGTCCATATCTTCGCCCAGCAGGTCGCGGGCGACCGTCGCGCGATTGCCGTCGCGCAGCGTCAGCTCGGTGACCTCACCGCCTTGCGCGCGCGCCGCACACGTCTGGCGGAACGTCTCGCCCATGACCAACGGCACGAGAGCGGCACCTGGCTCGGCGACGTCGAGCGCGCGGCACAGCGCAGGGGACTGACGCTGTTGGCCGTTCATCCGGTGGAGGACGTCGCGCGTGGCCGATCCCTCCCGCGGGAATTCACGCGCCGCGCCGCCGAGGTGCGCCTGCGCGGCGGATGGCGCGCCGTGGACGGCTGGCTGCGCGCGCTCGCCGAGATGCCCGGCATCGTGGAAGTTGAGCGCGTCGCCGTTGAGCCCGCACGCGGCCAGGGAGCCAGCGCCCTGGAGGCACGCATCGTGCTCGTCTTCTCGACGCCGCTGGAGCGCGAGGGCAGGGTGTGAAGCGGCCGCTTCGGGTTGCGATTGCCCTCGCGCCGGGCTGCCTTCTGTTGATTGCCGCGAGCCTAGTGGCCAGCGACGGAACGCCGCGCCCCGCCCGTGCGGCCGTCGCCATCTCCGCGCGCCGGCCTGCGGTCCTGCCCGGCGCCGCGCGCGCGCTCGTCGCCCCGCCGCTCGGGCGCGATCCTTTCGCGCCTCCCCCCGGCGCGCGGGGCGACGAGACGCCCCCGCCTCCCGCGCAATCCGCGCCGCCTACCACACCGCAAGGGTCTCTGCCCATCCTGCGCGCCGTCGTCGTGGGGGCACGCGCCATGGCGCTGCTCGACGTGGGCGGAGAGTCGGTCGTGGCGCACGAGGGCGAGGCGGCCGGAGCATGGCGCGTGACGGAGATCTCCACAGGTACCGCGCGTTTAGTGCGCGGCGGCGCCGAGCTGACGCTGCGCATGGAGGAACGCTTGTGACCCGCGGTGCGTGCTGTGCGATCGCGCTGGCGTTGCTGCTGCTGATCGCGATCGTCGCACCTTCGCGCGCCGGTGAGCCGCCCGGCAACCGGATCGATCTCGACGTGCGCAATGCGGAGGTCGTCGACGTTTTGCGCCTGTTGGCGGTGGAGTCCGGGACGAATCTCGTTGCCGACGCCAGCCTTCCACGCGTGCGCCTCTCGCTGCGCTTGCACGGGGTGACGCTCGAGCATGCCTTGGACGCGGTCGTCAAAGCCGGCGGCCTAGCGATCCATCGCGACGGCGACGTGATCGTCGTGGGCGGCGTGGAGGCGATGAATCGAACCTACGGCGACGACGGCGGCGGGTTGGAGACGGCCGTCGTGCGCTTGGAAAACGCCCATCCGGCAGACGTGGCCGTGGGCTTGCGCGCAGCGCTGCCCGTGGGAACGGTTGTGGTGCCCGACGGCAGAAGCGGCACGCTGGTCGTCGAGGGCGCGCACAGGGTGGTGGAGCGCGCGCGGAACTTGGCGGCGACCTTGGACGTAGCGGTGATCGGAGGCGGCGGCGCGCTGGGCACGGCAAGCGCAATTCCGTTGAAGTATCTGCGTCCCAGCGAAGTAACCGCGCAGCTCAAGGGCATGCTGCCTGAGGGAAGCTACCTCGCCGACGACCGGCAGAACGCCGTTGTGGTCTCGGGAGGCCCGCTCTTAGCAGCCCGTGCCCGCGCCTTGCTCGCCGCGCTCGACGTTCCGGCGCCGCAAGTCACGTTCGACGTGCGCGTTCTCGACGTGACCCCGCGCGACCGCACCCAGAACATCGGTATCCTCTGGGGCTCGCTCGGCGCGGGAGGCTTCTCACCGGGGCAGATCGACCTTTCGACGACCAATGGGCGCGCCTTCACTGCTGCCGGATCGGCCCTCGATGCGCGCATCGGCGCGCTGGTCTCCACGGCGCAAGCTCGCGTGCTGGCCGAGCCCAAGATCACGGTGCTCAACAACCATGAAGCGTCACTGCTGGTGGGCGAGACCTACCCCTTGACGCAGATCGACTTGCGTACGGGCCAAGTCAGCGTACAGTATCTGGACATCGGCGTGAAGCTCCGCCTCACGCCCACGATCGGCGCGGACGGCGCGATCGTCGCGGAGCTCCATCCGGAGTACAGCACGGTGATCGGCAACGCCGGTGTGGGCAACTACCCGATCATCGGCAACCGCAAGATCGACGCCGTTCTGCGCGTGCGCAGAGGCGAGGCGATCGTGCTCGGCGGCATGCTGGAGGAGATCGACTCGCAAACCGTGTCGAAGGTACCCGTGCTGGGGGACGTGCCCGTCTTCGGCGGTCTCTTCCGCAGCCGCAGCGCCCACGAGCGGCGCGACGAAGTGGTCTTCGTCATCAGTCCGCACGTCGTGGAGTAAGCGCTGCGCACCCGGCGGCGGGGAGGCTTGCGCGCCGCGTCGAAACGGCGGCCATGCAGTTCGAGGAGTTCTGGCCTCGGTATCTTCGGGCACATGCCAATGCGAGCACGCGTACCGTGCACGTCGCCGGGACGCTTGCCGGCGTGGGCATCGCGGCGTATGCGCTGGCCTCGCGCCGCCCGGCGCTGCTCGTCGCGGCTCTGGCCGCCGGCTATGCCCCGGCCTGGCTCTCGCATCTGCTGATCGAGCGCAATCGTCCGGAGACCTTTCGCGAGCCTCTGCTCTCGCTTCAAGCGGACTTCGCCATGGTCGCGCATGCGCTGCGCGGCACCCTTGGCCGCGAGCTCGACGGCGCCCTCGGCAAGGCGGGCTCCGCCGCCGGCATCGGCCCCGCCGATGACTACTGCACCATCCGTTAGGATTCCAATATGTTTCGCTACTTGACGGCCGGCGAGTCGCACGGCCCGGCACTGGTCGGTATCCTCGACGGCATCCCCGCGGGGCTGCGCCTTGACGTCGATCGGATCAACGCTGCCCTTGCGCGCCGCCAAGGCGGCTATGGCCGCGGCGGGCGCATGAAGATCGAGAAGGATGCCATCGAGTTCCTCGCGGGCCTGCGCGGCGGCATGACGCTAGGCTCGCCGCTCTGCGTGATGGTGCGCAATCGCGACTTCGAGAACGTGCGCGCGCTCATGGATCCGCTCACCGGCGCCGGCAAGCCCATTACCAACCCGCGCCCGGGACACGCCGATTTCGCCGGTGCGTTGAAGTTTCGCCATCGCGACCTGCGCAACGTGCTGGAGCGGGCCAGCGCTCGCGAGACGGCGCTGCGCGTGGCGCTCGGCGCCATCTGCGCGCAGCTGCTCGAGCAGTTCGGCGCACGTATCGCTTCCTACGTAACGCGCATCGGGTCCGTCGAAGCACCGGTCTGCGAGGAGTTTCCAGCGCCCGCGGCCGTCGACGCCTCCGACGTGCGCTGCCCCGATGATGCGGCCAGCGCGCGCATGATTGCTGCGATCGACGCGGCTAAGGCCTCTGGTGATACGCTGGGCGGCCAGTTCGAAGTGCGCGTCACGGGCATGCCGGTAGGCATCGGCTCGAACCGCCAGCCCGCTGAGCGGCTCGACGGCGTGATCGCCGGGAGCGTCATGGCGATGCAGACGGTGCGCGCTGTGGAGATCGGTGCTGGAGCTGCCATCGCCGCCACGCCGGGCTCGCAGGCACATGACACCTTCGCCATCGACCAAGGGCAGCTCGTGCGCGGTTCCAATCGCGCCGGCGGCATCGAGGGCGGCATGTCCAACGGCCAGGACATCATCGTGCGCGTCTCGGTGAAGCCGATCCCCACGCTGATGAAGGCGCTTCCCTCCGTCAATTTGCACGAAGGCGAGATTGCCCCCGCCGCCATCGTGCGCAGCGACGTCTGCGTGGTACCCGCCGGCTCGATCGTGGGCGAGGCGATGGTGGCGCTGGCACTGGTCGCTCCCTTCCTCGACAAGTACGGCGGCGACTCGATGGAGGAGGTCGTCGACAACTTCCGGCGCTCGCAGGAGGCCGCCGCGGGGATCTTCCCCAACGTAGCGCTCTCGTGACGCCGCTGGTCCTGGTAGGCTTCATGTGTGCCGGGAAGAGCACCGTGGGACGCCTCTGCGCGCAGCGGCTGGGCCTGCCGTTCGTTGACACCGATGACGAGATCGAGCGCCTCCACGCGCCCATCGACGAGCTCTTCGCCATGCGCGGCGAAGCGGAGTTCCGGCGCATCGAGCGCGAGGTCGTGGACGCTGCGCTGCAGCGCGAAGGCGTGGTGGCGCTAGGCGGCGGCGCCTTCGCCCAGCCCGGAGCCGCCGAAGCGATCCTCGCGCGCGGCCGCGTAGTCTGGCTGCAGATAACTTCCGAAGGCGTGCTGGCGCGCGCCGGCGATCGCGTGCGCCCGCTCTTGGGCACGGCTCCCGCGCGCGAGCGCGTGGAAGAGCTGATGCGCGCGCGCGAGCCGCTCTACGCCCGCGCCCACCTCACCGCCGACGCCGGCGGCGATGCGGCGGCGCTCGCGGAGCACATCTGCGCGTGGTACGCGGGAGTGAAGCCATGAGCGGCGATCCGGTGTTAGGCTATCCAGTCGTCGTCGGCCCGGGAGCGCTGGATCGGGTCGCCGCGATTGCGCGCGGGCGAGGCCATCGCCGTGCCGTGGTGCTGGCGGACGCCAACGTGGAGAGCTATGCGCGCCGCGCGGCGGCGAGTTTCGACGGGGCGGTGCCGCTGCGCACCTTCACGCTCGGCGAGGAACGCAAGACCTTGACGACGCTCGGCTCCGTCTACGACGCACTGGCCGAGCTGGAAGTCGATCGCGGGACGCTCGTGGTTGGCGTAGGCGGCGGCGTCGCGGGCGATCTCTTCGGCTTCGCCGCCGCCACCTTCATGCGCGGCGTAGCGTTCCTCAACGTAGCGACTTCGCTCGTGGCGATGGTGGACGCGGCCATCGGCGGCAAGACGGCCATCGACTTACCGGCAGGGAAGAACCTCGCAGGCGCCTTCGCGGATCCCGTGGCGGTCGTCTCAGACGTGCGCGCCTTGGAGACGCTGCCGCCCGCGCAGATTCGCGAAGGTCTCGGAGAGATGGTGAAGCATGCCGTCCTGGACGGCGAGGCGGCCTTCGCCCAGCTCGAGCACTGGGCGAGCGAGTCGTTTGAGCGCTGGCCCTGGGCAGAGCTGATCGAGCGCAACGTCGGGGTGAAGGCGGCGGTGGTTGCGCGCGACCGCCTCGAGCGCGGCGATCGCGAGCTGCTCAACCTCGGGCATACCTTCGCGCACGCCTTCGAGCGCGACTCGCGCTACGCGCTCTCGCACGGCAACGCCGTAGCGCTCGGTCTGCGCGCAGCGGGCATCGCGGCGCGGACCTGGGGGCCGTGGTCGGACCGCGATCAGCAACGTTTGGTGGCCCTGCTGCGCGCCCTGGAACTCCCCACGTCGTACGGCGGCCTCGACGTCGGCGGCGTGCTGAGCGCGATGCGCGCCGACAAGAAGCGCCGCGAGGGGCGCCTGCGCTTCGTTCTGCCGCGCGCGCTGGGCGACGTAGTGAGCGGCATCGAGATCGACGACAAGGAGGTGCGTGAGGCGGTGGAGCGCTGTACGCGGTAGACGTCCTGGTTGACGTGCAGACCAGCCGCTTCGATCGGCGGCTGACGTACGCGCTGGCGGACGGCGAAGCACCCGCGATCGGTGAGGTGGTTCGAGTTCCGCTGGGCTCGCGCAGTGTCTACGGCTACGTAGTCGGCGCACCGCGCGCCGCTGACGAACAGCAGGGGCTGCGCCTCAAACCGCTGGCACGGACGGAGGCGCCGCGCGCCTTCAACGAAGAGGGCCTGGCGCTTGCGGAGTTCCTAGCCGACCGCTATCTCTGCACGCTTGCGGAGGCTCTGAGCGCCGTCACGTTTTCCGGCGCGGTGCCACGCGCCGTCGATCGCCTCTACCGCACGTGCGATCGCCCCCGGGCAGAGCGCTACCCAAGCGTCCCGGAGCGCCTGTTACGCCTGATCTGGGAGGAACTGGGCGACGGATGGACGCCCCACCGTCTCCTGCACCATCCGGAGGCGCGGCGCGTCGCCGAAGCCGCACGCCTGCTGGAATACCTGCAAACGCTGCAGCGCAGCGGCGATCTCGTGCGCCGGCGTACGTTCGGCCACCAGAGCGTGCGCATACGCCGCGAGCGTTGGCTCCTGCCCGGCGCCGCCGGCCCGCGCGGCCCCAAGGCTAAAGCCCTTGCGGCGCTGGTGCGCGAGCGCGGCGAGCTGCGCCGCAGCGACGCGCTCCTTGCTGGTTACGGCGGCGACGTCGTAGCGCGCGCCGTTGCTGCAGGCGCGCTGGTGGAGCAGATGCGCGAGGCGCCGCGCGGCCCGCGCGCGGGGAACGGTGCCAGGAGCGCCGTCGTGCCGACGCCCGAGCAGCGGCACGCGCTGAATGCCATCACGGGAGCACTCGGGCGGGGCGGCGAGTTCCTGCTCTTCGGCATCACCGGCTCGGGGAAGACGCTGATCTATCTCGACGCCATCGCGGCCGCGCTGGAGCGAGGCCGCCGCGCGATCGTGCTGGTCCCGGAGATCTCGCTCACGCCGCAGACGGCGGCGCGTTTCGAGGAGCGGTTCGGCGGGCGCGTGGCCGTCTTCCACAGCGCACTCTCGGATCGCGAGCGTTTCGAAGCCTGGCAGGCCTGCTGGCGCGGCGAGATCGACGTGGTGGTGGGGGCGCGCTCGGCGATCTTCGCTCCCTTGGAGAACGTGGGGCTGATCGCCATCGACGAGGAGCACGAGACCAGCTACAAGCAGGATACGGCGCCCCGCTACGTCACGGCAGACGTCGCACGCGAGCGCGCGCGGCGCAGCGGCGCCGTGCTGATCTTCGGCAGCGCCACGCCTTCGCTGGAGCGCTGGCACGATGCGCTGACGGAGCGCACCGCGCTGCTGCGCCTCCCGCATCGCGCGACCGGCCTCCCGCTCCCGGCCGTGCGCGTCGTCGACATGGCCGATGAGCTGCGCAGCGGCAATCGGCGCATCTTCTCCACTGCTCTGCTCGAGGCGCTCGAGCAACGCCTCAACGCGCGGGAGAAGAGCGTGCTCTTCGTCAACCGGCGCGGGTCGGCCGGCTTCCTGCTCTGCCGCGAGTGCGGCTGGGTGCCGGAGTGCACGCACTGCAGCATCTCGCTGGCCCTGCACCGTGCCGACGCACTGCTGCGCTGTCACTACTGTGATCTCCAGGCGCCGGTCCCGGTGCGCTGCGGCAACTGCGGCAGCGCAATCTTCCGCGAGTTCGGCGTGGGCACCCAACGGGTGGAAGAAGAAGTGCGCCGGCTCTTTCCGCAGGCGCGCGTGGGGCGCATGGATTCCGATACCACCACGCGCCTGGGAGATCACGCGCGCATCCTGAGCAGCTTCCAGCGTGAAGGCGACGTCCTGGTGGGGACGCAGATGATCGCCAAGGGGCTCGACTACCCGCTGGTCACGCTGGTGGGCGTCGTCGCCGCGGACATCGGCCTCCACCGTCAAGACTTCCGCGCCTCCGAGCGCACCTTCTCGCTGCTGGTGCAGGTGGCGGGGCGCAGCGGGCGCGCGCGCCCCGGCGAGGTGATCGTGCAGACCTATGCACCGGAGCACCCGGCTATCGCGCTCGCCGTGGCGCAGGATTACGAAGCTTTCGCGCAACGGGAACTCGCCGAGCGCGAGGCGCTGCGCTACCCACCCTACGCCTCGCTGCTCTATCTCGGCGTGATCGGGCGCAGTCGCGGACACGTCGAGCGAACGGCACGCGGATACGCGGAGCGGCTGCGCCGCGCCAACGTGGCCGAAGTGCTGGGGCCGGCCCCCTACCCGGTGGAGCGGGTCAACGACGAGTGGCGCTGGCGGATCGCCTGCAAGAGCGAACGCCCGGACGAGCTGCGCGCCTTTGTACGCGAGCGCATCCTCACCTTCGCGCGCACCGATCGCAGCGCCCGCGTCGTGGTGAACGTCGATCCCTGAGAATGCTATGAGCCGCGGAACCTTACGGCGCCGCGGCTCATGGATTGCTGCTTCCCGGACGAAGTTACTTCGCGGCGGCTCGTTGCAGGGCGCGCGCCAAGCGTGACTTCTTGCGAGCGGCCTTGTTCGGGTGGATGATGCCCTTGCTGGCCGCCTTGTCGAACGCCGACTCCACGGTGCGCGCGACGCCCGCATCACCTGCGGCGGCAAGCGCTTTCTTGTAGAAGGTCTTCAGGCGGGTCTTCGCGGAGAGGTTGCGCACGCGGCGCTTCTCAGACTGACGAGCCCACTTGATGGCGGCTTTGATGTTCGGCACGGGAGACTCCTATGGCAAAACGACCGCCGAATCATAGCACGCTCCCCAGGCCGCGGTCAATCGCTCAAGAGGGAATTGGTAGCCTGCTCGAGAGCCCGCCGGTAGCTGGAATAGCGAACGGCCGCGACCTCGCCGCCCTCCACGGCGGCCTTGACGGCGCACGAGGGCTCCTCCACATGGCGGCAATCGGGAAAGCGGCAGCGGCCAACGTAGGGCGCAAGATCGCGGAAACTGGCGGCGAGGCCGCTTGGGTCGAGGTCCGCCAGCGAGAACTCGCGCACTCCCGGCGTGTCGATCAGAAAGCCGTGGCCCAAGTAGGCCAGGCGCGAGCTCGTCGTCGTCTGCCGGCCTCTGCCGGTGCGCTCGTTGACTTCACCCACGCGCGCGCCGATGTCGGCTCCTAGGACTTTGAACAGCGAGGACTTTCCCACGCCGCTCTGCCCCAGCATCAAGGCGCGCCGGCCTGCGATCCGCTTCGCCAGCTCCGCGACGCCGCGATGGTCGACCGTACTCAGGACGATCACCTCGTAGCGCAAGCGCTCGCGATAGAGCGCAAGCGCCTGCGCGATGACGCCCGGGTCGGCGAGGTCGGCCTTGGTCAGCGCAAGCAGCGGCGCGATCTCCTGGTGCTCGGCGAAGGCCAAGGCACGATCGATGAAGCCGTAGCGCAGCTCGGGACGCGCGAGCGCGGCGACGATGACGAGCAGGTCGACGTTGGCGGCCATCGTCTTGCGCTCGCCTCCGGCCGTGGTGCGCGTGATCGTCCGCGTGCGCGGCAGCACCTCCACGATGATGCCCTCGCCTGCCGCGCCGTCGACGGCACGGATCAGCACGCTGTCACCCACGACGGGGAGTTCGTCGAGTGAGGGATAGTCGCAGAGCAGCAGCGCGCCGTCGTCTTCTACGGCGGCCCACGCACGGTTGCGCCCCCGCGAAACGACCACGGCGGACTGCACGGGGCCCGCTTCGCGCAGCGCCCTGTGCTTGCTCTGCCTCATTCACCGGCGGCGTTCGCGGCCCAGGAACGCTCGGCCTGCGGCGAGGAAGATGACGGCGCGATGGATGCGTTGACGGGGCTGCGCGCGGAGCGGGCGCTCGACCAGGAGATGCGCGAAGCCTTCGCCGCGTGGTGCGAGCGCGGCGGCGGCTCGCTGCGCGCGTGGCGTGTCGCGTGCGCCGTCGACTGCACCTTCGCCGTCGTGGCCGGCACGTTGGACGAGCGCGCGGCGGAAGGCGTCCTCGGCTGTTCGTTGCATCTCGATCGCCCGCCGGCGATGTACCTTTCTCTCGAGCCGAACGCCGCGCAAGGATCGAGTCTGCTGGAGGCGGCGCTCGGCGGGCGCGGCGCACCCGACGGGGTGCGCCTGGAACGGCGCAACGGCATGCTGATGCTGCGCGTTGCCACGGAGCGCACGCCCTATGCCGTGGTGCGCGATCTGATCGATCTGGAGCTGCTGCCGGCGGGTTTGGGCTGCATGGTACGCCTGCTCTCGCCCATCGATCTGCGTACGGTCGCCGCCATCGCCGCCGATGGTTTGGGGGCGCCCATCTCCGCCCGCGACGTCCTCGAGGCGCGGCTCTGATGATGCATCTGCCGTCCTGGGTCCTCGCTGCGCTAGACGTGCTGGCCACCAGCACGCTCATCTACTACCTGCTGCTGTTGATCCGCGGCACGCGCGCCGTGCAGATCATGCTGGGCTTGCTGACGCTGATCGCCGTCATGGCTACGGCCGGCATGCTGCAGTTAGTGGTGCTCAAGACGCTCTTGCAGTATCTCTTACTCGGTACGGCGGTGACCTTGCCGATCGTCTTCCAGCCCGAGTTGCGGCGCGCGCTCGAACGCATCGGACGCGGAGAGTTCTTCCACGTAGCGCAGGACGAAAGCGGCGAGAGCGTGGATCTCGAGCGCGTGGTGGAGGCGCTGGCGCGCGCGGCGACGATCCTCTCGCGCAGCGAGATCGGCGCGCTGGTAGTGATCGAGCAGCAGAGCGGCCTTCAGGAGTTCGTGGAGAGCGGCACCGTGCTCGACGCGAAACTGACTCCGGAGCTCCTGCTCACGCTCTTCACACCGCGTGCCCCGCTGCACGATGGTGCGGTGATCGTCCGTGGCGACCGCATCGTGGCCGCAGGCTGCTTTCTTCCGCTGACGGAGGCGATGTGGCTCGATCGGCGTCTGGGGACGCGTCACCGCGCGGCCATCGGTCTCACCGAGCAGACGGATGCGATCGCACTTGTCGTCTCCGAGGAGACGGGGAACATCGCGGTGGCACGTGGTGGTCGCCTCTCACGCGAACTCGACGATGAGGAACGCCTGCGCAAAGTGCTGCGCGCCTGCATTCACGCCGCGGCGCCGGCCCGCAACCGCGTGGAAGTGGTCGTGGCCGCGCTGCGCCAGCGCCTGCGCGTTGAACGGCCTCAGAGTACGCGCGGATGATCGGCGGCTTCTTTCGACGCAATCTCGGCCTCAAGGCGCTCTCCCTGACCCTGGCGATCTTGGCCTGGGCGTATCTCACGTATGGCGCCAACCTCGGCGTGCGAACCGGCATCACCCAGCAGGTCGAAGTTCCGATCACGTTGCGCGATGTTGCGGCGGGGTTGGTTGCCGAGCCCGCTGCGCAGACCGTGACGGTGGTCGTCGGTGAGGATCACGGGCCGTTCGATGCGCCTTCGGCCAAGGAGTTCGTGGTCTCCCTCGACCTTCGTGGTTTGGGTGTCGGCATCTATAGCCTCGCGCCGCGCGTCGTGGGACCGCGCGATGCGAAGGTCGAGCGCGTTCGTCCCGCCTCCGTCGTCGTGACCCTCGATCGGCTGGTCTCGCGCCGCCTTCCCGTCTTCGTGCAGTACCGCGGGAGGCCGCCACAGGTCTCCGGCGCGAACGGCGCCAACGTGGCGCCTGCGACGGTGGTCGTTCGCGGCGCCGCGGCGGCCGTCGCGCGCATCGTGATCGTCGCCGCGGAGATCCCCGGCGATCGCTTCACGGCAGGATTCGATGCCTTGTTGGCGCCGGTGGCGCTGGATCTCAAGGGGCACCCGGTAGGCGACGTGGCGATCGCACCAAACCTCGTGCGCGTCACCGTTCCCAAGAGCGTTTCGATCAGCGAGTAGGAGAAGAAGGCGAGAACGTGGCTGAGCACCAGCGAATCTTCGGTACCGACGGCGTGCGAGGAGTGGCTAACGCCGACCTCACGCCGGAGCTGGCGTTTCGCGTGGGCCGCGCCGCCGCCGTCGTGCTGGCGCATGAAGTCGAAGCGGGCCGCCCGATCGTGGTCGGGCGCGACACACGCGTATCCGGACCGATGCTGGAGGCGGCGCTGGTCGCCGGCATCTGCTCGGCCGGGCGCGGCGTGGTCTTGCTCGGCGTGCTGCCCACGCCCGCCGTCGCGCTGATTGCACGCCTCGTCGGCGCCGCCGCGGGAGCCATGATCTCCGCCTCGCACAACCCCATTGCCGACAACGGCATCAAACTCTTCGGTGCGGACGGCTTCAAACTCTCGGACGCGCTCGAAGCGGAGATCGAGTCCGATATCGCCGCCGACAGCGGGCCGCGCCCCAC
>SCQY01000049.1 GCA_004298665.1 bacterium
ACCTCGAGTCCCGGCGCGTGAAGCGCGATGGCGTACCAGACCATCGGCACCGTATAGTCGAGATGGGGATCGTTTGCCAACAGCGCGCGCCCGCTGCGCGTGCGGGCGCCCCCCACGGCCCATTCGTTGCTGGCCTCCCGATCCGCATTCCGAGGCAGCCTCAGAGCCGCTTCGAGCACAACGGCGTCGTCGTGCGTCTGCCGCGCGCCGCGCAAGGGCGGCATCGCTGCCGCGGGGGCCTCTCGCCCCTCCAGCGGCGCATCGTACGCCGGATCGGTGATGGGATAGAGCGCCTCGGCAGCGCGAACTCCAAGGCGATCGTCGATCGCTTGACGCAGCGCGATCTGGTTCCACGTGTGGGTGAGATCGATGACGGTGGCGAGTCCGCAGAGGATCGAATCCTCGGGGCGCCACACCTCGGGACGATAGAGCAGAGCGCGGAACTCCGGCGGCAGCGGCCCTCGAGCGATGGCGGCGTTGACCCCTTGCGCGTAGGCATCGAGTGCGAGGCGTTCGTCCGCGGCGGCATGGCGATAGATGGTCTGAGCCAGTCGCTCGCCGCCGATCTCGCGGTGCATCACGTCCAGAGCGAGCACGCTGCCCCCGAAGACCTCGGCGAGGCGCCCGCCGACGAAGCGCCGCAGGACGTCCATCTGGAAGAGGCGCGCCTGCGCCTCCACGTAGCCTTGCGCCTCGTAGGCGTCATGCAGCGAGCCCGCCCGCACGTATGGGATTCCGCGCGCGTCGCGGACCACGGTGACCGTCGACGCAAGCCCCGGCAGCACCAAGCGTCCCGCCGCCTGCGGACGCGCTGCGAAGACACTCCACGAAAGGATCCACGCACCCAGCGCGAGCGCAGCGAGCACCACGAGCGCGCCTAGCCCTAACGCGATGGCGCGCAGCCTTCGCATTACGGCAGCGGGAGCAGCGAGCCCCCGGCGGCGGGGGCAACGGTGCCGCTGCTGGATTCCGGCAAGCCCGACTCCACGACTTGGCGGTAGGCCAATAGCCGGTTGGTTCCGCGATTCGCTTCGGCAATCAGAGCATAGGAGTCGCGGATCGCGCTATCCAGGTGAGCCGTATCATAGTCGTAGCGGAACGTATGCAGCTCTTTCTGGATCCGCTTGTTGAGCAAGTCCAGCGCACGATACGATTGCGTGATCTGTGCCCCGGACTGCGCATAGGTGGGAAAGTTCGTGGCGACGATCTGCTTCTGGATCGAGGCCTGCTCGATCTTCTGCTTCAGCTCTTGGACGCGCACGCTCTCCGGGTCCGCTTTCGACGCAAGTTCGAGCGCATCGAGTGCTTCGGCAAGCTGGCTCTCCTCGAAGTACTTCTGCGCCAGCTCCGTCTGCACTTGAGCTAGCCCTTCGTTCGCCGTCTTATCGCTCGGGGCCAAGCGCAACGCAAGCTGATACTCGCGCGCGGCGTCGGGAAGGTTTCCGCTGCGCAGCGACTGCTGCCCCTGCGAGATGCGCGTCTGCACGACCCAGCGTTGAATCGAGGAGGCACACCCCGCCGTCGAGGCGAGCACGGCAACGAGCACAACGGCCAGCAACGGGCGCATGGAGACTACCTCGTGAGCAAGTGGGCGACATAGGCGATGAGGTCGGTTGCCGGAACGAGGACGAGCTGCGAGAGCAGCGTCCCTGCCACCATCGTCAAGGCCAGCCAGAGCACCATGGACTTGACGTCTTCGACGCTTCGCTCACCCTTCACCGCCTGGTCGACGATGAAGGACGACGTGGGGTCGACCACCAGGGTGAAGGCGACGGTGCCGATGCCGTTGATGAGGCCCGAGAGCCCGAACGCCGTGCCCGCCGCGGACGGGCGCATCACGCCGGCATAGTAGGCGGCGACCACGCCCGCGGTATAGACCGCGGTCACGATGACGTTGGAGACCAGCAATTTCACCGGGACGGCCTCGGGTTTGAGGCTATGCACCATCGAGAGGCGCGGGATACGCGCGCTGCGGGCGATTCTCACCAGCACGGCGGGATCCGCCAAACGCAGCAAGGCCCGCGGGATGGAGCCCAATCGCTCGTAGACGGCGATGCCCCGCAGGTACAGATGGATGAAGACGGGGAGCAGAGCCGTGCCGATCAGCGCACCGAAGGTTGCCGAGAGCAGAATCATGCGCGACTGCGCATCGAAGGCGCTGAGGGCCTGCGCGTGATCGATCGGCGCAGCGTGTTCCATGATGCAGCGCGCATGATCGGAGAGCGAAGCGAACATCGGCGTATAGACCAGGTTTGCCAGACGGCTTGCCGTCACGAAGAGATTGAAGAGACTGATCGAGATGGCAACGCGCCCCGTGATGACGCCCGCCAGGCGCGCTCCGTAAGCGCCCAACTGGATAGCCGTGACCACGAGGTTGAGTCCTAAGGCAACCCACAGCTGCCAAGGAAAGAGCGGCAACGGGGGAGCAACCGCACAGACCGCCGCCTGCGTGGCGATCGCATGCGTCATCGGCCGCTCCTACGCGACTGCAGCCTGCGAATCGAGACGCATGCCTTCGGCGTCGACGGGACCGAGCACGCAGAGCCCGAGCTGCTCGGGCACGAAGAGCTCGCGCGCCAGGGCGGTCACTTCGTCGCACTGGACGGCGTCGATGCGTTCCATGATCTCCTGCGGATCGATGCGGCGCCCGATGGCAAGCTCATCGCGCCCCAAGCGAATCATGCGCCCCGAGGAGGACTCCAAGGAGAGCGTCAGCGAGCCTTTCAGGTGTTCTTTGGCACGCGTCAGCTCGCTCTCCGTGGGCCCGCCGGCCGCCATCTCGTCCAGCTGCTCGCGGATGACTTTGACGCATTCCGGCGCTTTAGCAGGGCTCGTGCCGGCGTAGACGCCGAAGAGGCCTGCCCCGCGGTACGACTGCTGGAAGCTGTAGACGCTGTACACCAGACCGCGTTTCTCGCGAATCTCCTGGAAGAGACGGCTCGACATACCTCCGCCCAAGATCGTGTCCAGCACCGCCAACACGTACTTGCGCTCATCGCCCATCGGCAGGCCGCGCGTGCCCAGACAGAGATAGGCCTGCTCGGAATCCTTGGTGCGCACGACCTGTGCCGGCTTGAGCACCGGAACGTCGGCCTGCGGAGGGGTTACGCCGCCGAGGAACTCCGCGAAATGCTCGCGCACCAGGGAGACGACGCGCTCGTGGCTGACGTTTCCCGCCACGGCCACGAGCGTCGTATTCGGGGCATACCGCTGCTGCATGTAGGCGCGCAGCTCGTCGGGCCCCTGCGCGCTCACCGTCTGATCGTAGCCGATAGTCGGCGCGCCGAGATTCGAGCCCTCCCACATCGTCTGGATGAAGAGATCGTGGATCATCTCATCGGGCGCGTCATCGTACATCTTGATCTCTTCGAGTACCACCGACTGCTCGCGGGCGAGGTCGTCGGGCTGGAAGAGCGGATGCTGGTACATATCGGCCAGCACGTCGATCGCCAGCTCCACGTGCGTGTCGATGACCCGCGCGTAGTAGCACGTCTGCTCCTTGTCCGTGAAGGCGTTCATCTGCGCGCCGACGCCGTCCATAGTCTCGGCGATCTCGCGCGTGCTGCGCCGCGTCGTCCCCTTGAACAGCATGTGCTCGATGAGGTGCGAGATACCGCGCTGTTCGGCGCGCTCGGCGGAGGAGCCGACGTCGGCCCAGATGCCGATCGAAGCAGAGCGGACATGCGTCAACTGCTCGGTCACGATGCGCAGACCGTTGGGCAGCGTCGTCTTCAGATACATCGCGCCCCTTCTACGTCGCGCGAGCGGAGAACGCCTTCGCTCGCCAGACGGGGTCCCACCAGAGTGCGGGAGCCTCACCGCGGCGCTGCGTTCTCGTGAAGACCACGGCGCTGTCGGGGACGGCAAGGTCGCCGGAGACGAAAGGCGTTCCGACGGCGAGGTTCAACGGCACGGTCGCCCAGATATCGACCTCTGCCAGGCGCGGGTCGGCGGCGAAGGACAGAGTCGCCAGCCGCTCGGCCTCGCGCAGCAGCGCCTGCCAGCGCGGATCGTGGGCGTGGAGCTTGGTTCCCGAGAGCAGAATCCCGGCCACCGGCGCGATCCCAGCGGCGCCGTCGACGCGGACTTTGGTGATGGAGGCGAGATGCGGGCCGGCAAGGAGCGCCCGCGCCACGGAGACTGCCTCCGCACGGCGATTGCCGGCGCTGCGTGCGGCGGCCTCGTAGACGACCGCCGGTGAAGGTGTCGCCGCGGCAAGCGCCAGCACCAGCGCCGCGAGCATCAGTAGGAGCGCGCGAAATAGGCGCGCGTCTTCGCGGGACTCCCGCAAGCCACGCAGCTCGCCGGACCCGCGCCCTCTTCCAGCGGAACCTGATTGCGCGTCGTCGCCGACGTCTGGACCTTGATCTCGGCCTCGCACGCCGCGTCGTCGCACCAAGGAATGCGCACGAGCCCCGCCTGGCGGCGCAAGAGATCGAAGAACTCATCCCGCGTGTGCGCTTCGAAGCGGTGCCGGTCCAAATCCGCGCGCGCCTGCTCGTGAAGGCCGCGCTGCACGGCGTTGAGCAACTCGCGCACGCCGGCCTCCAGATTCTCCAGAGTTAGACCCGTCTTCGCCCCGGCGTCGCCCTTGTCGCAGTCGCGGCGTACTGCCGTGACCTGGTTCTGCTCCAGATCGCGCGCGCCGATCTCGATGCGCAAGGGCACGCCGCGCATCTCCCACTCGCTGAACTTCCAGCCCGGCTTGTGCTCGTCGCGATCGTCGAGGCGCACGCGCACGCCGGCCTTGGCCAGACGGTCGCGCACCTGGCGTGCCGCGGCAGTGACGGGCTCGTCGCTGCCCTTCTTCGGAATGGGGACGATCACGACTTGATAGGGGGCAAGCGCCGGCGGAAGACGCAAGCCGCGATCGTCGCCGTGCATCATGATGAGGCCCCCGAGCATGCGCCAGGAGACGCCCCAGGACGTCGTCCAAGCGTGCTTGACCTGTTGGTCCTTATCGACGAACTGAATGTCGTAGGCCCGAGCGAAGTTCTGCCCCAAGTCGTGTGAGGTGCCCGCCTGGAGGGCCTTACCGTCCGGCATCAGGGCCTCGATCGAGAAGGTGTGGAGCGCTCCCGCGAAGCGTTCGCTGGCCGACTTCTCGCCCGTCACCACCGGCATCGCGCAGACGTCCTCGGCCACCTCGCGGTAGACTTCGAGCATGCGTGCCACTTCTTCCGTCGATTCTTCGTGGCTGGCGTGCGCCGTATGCCCCTCCTGCCAGAGGAACTCCATCGTACGCAGAAACGGGCGCGTGGCCTTCTCCCAGCGCACGACGTTGTTCCAGCAGTTGATGAGGATCGGCAAGTCGCGGTAACTCTGCACCCAGCGTGCGTACATCACGCCGATGATGACTTCGGAGGTCGGCCGCACGGCCAAGCGCTCCGTCAGCTTCTCATTGCCGCCATGCGTAACCCACGCGACTTCGGGAGCGAAGCCTTCCACATGGGCGGCCTCGCGCATCAGCAGCGATTCCGGGATGAAGAGCGGAAAGTACGCGTTCACGTGGCCGGTGGCCTTGAAGCGGTCGTCCATCTGCCGCTGCAAGTTCTCCCAGAGCGCATACCCGTATGGCCGCAACGCGATCGAGCCGCGCACCGGCGTGTAATCGAAGAGCTCAGCTTTCCAACAGGCCGCCGTGTACCACTTCGAGAGATCTGCCGCCTTGGGCGGGATCTCCTTGACCAGCGTTTCTTCGCCGTACTCCTGAACCAAGCTCTCCTCTGCCATGACCAGCCTAGATTCGAAGAGAGCGGCGGTTCTCCTAGTCAGTGTCCGACGGCGATCTCCGCTCGCTCCGGAAGCGGCTGCAGCCTCGTCGCGTGCCTCTTCTGATCGGCATCCTCGCTCGG
>SCQY01000005.1 GCA_004298665.1 bacterium
CGGCGACGGCGCGGTCGACCTCGGAGTCTCCGGTGGCGGCGAAGGCCAGCCACGCGCCGTTCACGTCACCGTGGACGTACGGCCGAGCATAGTGCTCGATCAGGCCTTCGGCCAGCCAACCCTGCATCTCCGGCGAGAGGACGGGGGCGATGACCCGGACCCGCGCCAGGGCATCGAGCAGATAGCCAACCTTCCTCTGTGCCACGCGGCCGCCGCCCACGACGATCACGAGGCGGCCACGGAGATCGAGGGCGACCGGAAGGTAACGGGACACAGTGAGGGACGTTGCGGCCTCCGAGACTACATAAGCGGCGCCCTTGTTCGCAACGGCACAAAGTCTATCCTTTGCGCCATCTCTCTCCAGGTATTGCGTGCGCGGCGACTAAAATCAGTGCCCCGACATGCCGCCTGCGTTGAGCGACCGCGCCGCCCGAACCGCCGCCGCCATCGGCGCCGCCGTTGCCGCCGCGGTAACCCTCCCCGCCCTCGGAGCCGGGACGCTCTGGGACAACAGCGAGACCGCCTACGGAGAGGTTGCCCGCGAGATCCTGGTCACCCACGACTGGCTCGTGATGCATCAGCACCTCCAGCCGTGGTTCATCCAGCCCCCGCTCTACTTCTGGCTGGCGGCGATCGCCGCCAAGCTCTTCGGAGTCACCCCGTTTGCTCTGCGGCTCTCCTCGGCGCTTGCCACCATCGCCATGGGGGCTATGGCTGGATGGGTTGGCGCGCGCCGCGGCGGGCTGCGCACGGGGATCTTCTCGGCCCTCATCCTCTCCACGGCGCTGGAGCAAGCCATCATCGGGCGCCTGGCGATCATGGATGCCCTGCTCGACCTCTGCCTCATGGCCACCACCATCCTCTGGTACCGGGCCGCCGAAGAGGATGACGGCCGCTCCTTCATCTGGGGATGGGCCTGGGCGGCGCTCGGCACGCTAGCCAAAGGCCCCGTCGCCGTTCTGGTGCCGGGGCTGATTGTCGCAGTGTACATGGCCTGGAACACGCGCTACGGGAAGGGCTGGCCGCGCCTGGGCGGGCGCACCTGGGCCATCGCGCTGGGGGTGTTCGCAGCCATCGCCTTGCCGTGGTTCGCAGCGGTCTCCGTGCATGAAGGCTCGCGCTTCTTCGATGCCTTCCTGGGGCAGTACACCGTCGGCCGCTACCTGGGGGTCGTGGAGAACCAGACGGGGCCGCTGTGGTACTATCTGCCCGTCGTCATCCTCGCCTTCTTCCCTTGGGTCGCATTCCTCCCGCTGGCGCTCTGGACGGCGACAGGCGAAGGTGCACGCAATGCTGACTCCCGTGCGCCATTCCTGCGCTACCTCGTGGTCTGGACGGTCGTGACGTTTCTCTTCTACAGCCTGGCCAAGACGAAGCTGCCGAATTACATCGCTTCGGCGCTCCCCGCGATGGCCTGGCTCGTGGCACTCTGGTGGGAGCGAGCGCTGGCTGCAGCGCACCTGCGCGCCGCGCGCATCTGCGCGGCCGCCGTGCCGATCACCATCCTCCTGCTGGCGGTAGCGATCGCGCTCTTCGCGCGCACCATGCACTTCACGCAGCAGACGACCTGGCTGATGCCCTACCTGATCGAGCTCGGAGCGATCGTCTTCGTGGGCTCGCTCACCACGTTCGTGCTGTTGTGGGTGCCGCGCGCACGGGCGCTGGCGCCGCTGGCGCTGGCCTGCGCCAGCATCGGCGCGATCACCGCCACAGTTGCCGTCGGCGTCCCGCATGCGGAGGCGCTCAAGCCCGTGCCGGCGCTGGCCAACCACATCAACGCGCTGCGCAGGCCGGGCGACCGCATCGCGATTCAAGGCGTGAGCGGCGGCAACGCGCTGGCGTTCTACACACAGCCCGATGCAGAGGCGCTGCTTGGCGACGGCAGCGGGACGCGTGCCTTCGTCTGCAGCGCGCCGCGCGCGTTCGTCATCATCTCAGCGCGGCGGCTCGCGTCGCAGCCGTCGTTCGGCCGTGACCTCCACGCGCTCAAAAGCGTCGACGGCGATACCCTCGTCCTCTACGACGGCCCGCCCTGCTCGTAGGGGCCTGTCGATCTCCTAGACTTTGTAGCTGTGCAAGCCGCTGATCCAGATGTTCACGCCCAGATAGCAGAAGATCACGGCCACGAAGCCCCCCACGGCGATCCAACTGGTGCGCTCGCCGCGCCACTGATTGCGCGTGTGCAGGTGCATGTAGGCGAGGTAGATGATCCAGCAGACCAGCGCCGCCGTTTCCTTGGGATCCCACTGCCAGTAGGCGCCCCACGCTTCCTTGGCCCACATCGCGCCCATGATGATCCCAAGCGAGAGCAAGGGCAGGCCGACGGCCACGATACGGTAGGTGATCACGTCGAGCTTGGCCAGCGTGGGAATGCCCATCAGCCAAGTGGCGATCGTATCGCCCTGCGCAGCGGCCAGCGCCAGCCCCGGCGTCTCATCCTGTACGGTGTTTCCCGTGCGCTGCGCGACGAGCGCCGCCATTGCCATCGAGCTCGAGGTGCCGGCGCCCGCTGCGGCGGGCTGAAGGCCCATGCTCATCGGAGAGCCGCCCGAGCGGCTGCGCTCCAGATAGAACTTGATGAGGTAGAGCACGCTCGTACAGAACGCTAGCGTGAACGCCGCATACGAAGCGACGACAGTCGGCACATGGATGGCCAGCCAGTACGACTGCAGCGAGGGGACCAACGGACGGTAGCCCTCGTTCCACGTGCCCGCGTAGGCGAGAAAGAAGTCACCGACGAGCAGCACGAAGCCGCCCAGGTACCAGAGATTGTACTGCCGCGCGAAGATCAGGTAGAGCAGCACCGTAAAGGCGACGAAGAGCGAAAGCGAATCGTAGAGGTTCGAGGTGGGCGACCACCCGGTGGCGAGCGCCTCGGCCGCGATGGCCGCGGCCTGCGAGGCCAAACCCGCGATAGCCAATGGAACCCCGATCGCCGAAAGCCATCCCTTGCGCCACAGGAAGAACGCAAGCAGCAAGAGTCCCGCGGCGGCGTAACAGGCAACGGCGAGGGCGTAGAAGATCGTCACGAATTGACTCATGAGACGGTTGCCTCCTCAGAGCGCTGGAGCGAGGCCACCAGGGCCGCGAACTGCTCCTCGAACATGGTATAGCCCTTCGGCGTCTGAGCCGCCAACCCCACCGTCCAGCGATCACCCTCGCCTTCCAAGCGCACGAAGAGGCGCGCCGGCAGGAAGTAAAAGGCGATGCAGACGCCGGCCACCAGCACGAGCGCCCCTAGGCCCACCAGCGGGATGCCGGGATCGTGACGATACTCGATGCCGGAGTAGAGGCGATAGGAGACGGGCTCCAGACGATAGCCGCCGCCTAAGTCGACGGCACGCCCCAGCGGAATGATCTCCTGCCCTAGCGGCTGTTCGCCGTCGAGCACCGTCACGACGACGCCGGGATTGAAGGGACGCGGATCGGCCCCGATGCCGCTAGGGGCACGCGGATCGATCGTCCCCACGAACTGTGAGTACTGAATCGAGCGGCCGGTGGGGCCGACCGGGAACGCGTCGCCTTCGAACAGCGGCGTCGCAGGAACGCCGGCGACGGGATGCCCTGCCTGCGTCAAGCGAAAGCTGACGCCGTAGCCGTACGACGCTTGATAGTACGCGATACCGTCGAACTCCAGCGGATGGTTGACGCGCAGCAGATTTCGCGTGGCCGCGCCGCTCGCGCCGGTGACTGTGAGGTCGGAAACGTAGTCCACCGGCTGGTAGACGAGTCCGCCGCGCGTCTGCGTCGGCTTGATCGTGTAGTTGAACGAATGAACGGTGAGCATGTCGCCGTTCTGCGGAACCTGGACCGTCTGTCCCGAGAGGATGGCGACGGCACCCGAGTAGCCCTTCAGCCAGTACAGCGTCGTACCGGCGGCGATGATGGCGAAGCCGAGGTGCGCCACGAGCACGCCGCGGCGCGCCCAGTTGTGCTTGTCGGCGAACGTCCACTCGACGCCGTTGAAGATTTTATGGCGAACATGCCAGCCGGCTTTGACGAAGAATCCCTCGAGCCGCGCGCGTACCGCAGGCTCACTGCCATTGACCTCGATGAAGGCGTGCAGGGGAATCTTGTCCACCAGCACGGGATGCAAGGGCGGCAAGCGCGCGGGAATGACGCGCTTGAACGTGCAGACCGTCAGGCTCACGAGAATGAGCCCGATCAGGCCTACATACTCGTACGAGTGGTAGATGTGATCGAGGCCCAGGCGCAGCACGGCGCGGGCTACCTGCGCCGGATACTCGTTGAAGTACGCCGAGGGGTTCTTCCCTTGATCGATCACGACGCCGATCAGCGTCATGACTCCCCAAATCGCCAGCAGGCTGACGGCGAAGAGCACGTTACCGAACGTATCGATGAACTCGGCGTAGAGTGCTTGGACGGTTGAGAGTCGCTCAGCGGCAGTGGCCATGATATCGCTATGCTTACCTAAACGGGTCGGCGGCCTTCCAGGATTTTTCCAGCAGTGCGACGACGACGATCGAGCCCTCGTACAGCAGGTACATCGGGACGGCGATGAGCGCCATCGTCAGCGGGTTGCCGTCGGGAGCGGCGACGCCGCCGACGATCATGAACGTCATGAAGACGTAGCGCCGGTAGGCGCGCATCTTCGGCGCGTCGATGAAGCCCAGCCGCGCCAAGACCACCGCTACGACCGGCAGTTGGAAGATCAGCGCGAAGATCAGCAGCATCACCAGGATCAGGCCCAACGTCTGCGCGATGCCGAACGTCGGCACGGCCACGTGGGAAGTCATCAAGAGCAGCGCGCGTACCACGTGCGGCAGGATCAAGAAGTGGCAGAACGCGATGCCGCCCAGCGCAAGGAAGAACGATGGCGCGACGTAGGCGTAGACGACGCGGCGCGCCTTCGGTTGAACGGCCGGGATGACGAACATCCAGAACTGGTAGAGCAGCACGGGAAGGCCAATCACGACGCCCGCCAGCAGCGAGAACTTGAACTCCACGGCGATGACATCGGCCGGGCCGAAGGCGTGCAGTTGGATCTCCGGCGGGAAGTAGAGCCCGACGAGATAGGGTATCGCGTACTGCGAGGGCAGGAACGCGACAACCGAGATGATGCCGACCGTGGCGACGACGATAAGCAGACGGTTACGGAGCTCCCGCAGGTGCTCCGTTAGCGACATCTCCTTCTGGTCCCACGCGGACCCCTCGGCAGCCGGCTCATCGGCGCCTTGGTACGAGTGCTCCGAGATCACGCGGGACTAGGTCGTCTTCGGCGCGTCGGTTGGAGCGGCGGCTTCGGCATGGGGCTCGACTGCGGCGCTCTCGGCGGAGAGGCGCTTGCGCGCATCCTCGCGGGCCTTCTCGGCGGCAACGTCGGCCTCGGCCTGACCAACCATGAATTCTCGCTTAGCCTGCCCCATACCGCGCGCCAACTTCGGCAGCTTGTCGGCCCCGAAGAGCAGGACGCCCAGTCCGATCACGACGAGCACGATCGGCGCATCGATGATCGCCAGGTAAAGATGGGGTTGGAGGAAGGTGGCCATCGTTTTTCGATACTCCTATCGGTGTAAGGTGAGCGCCTTCGCGAATGCGGCAAACGAGGCCTTTGCGGGGGTCTCGGCAAGCGGGGCGAGGCAGTCGAGGGCCCGTTGGACTTCCTGGGCGATGGTTTCGTGCGTGGCTTCGAACGCGCCGCACGCGTTCATCGCTTCGATCACGTGCTGGGCCGCCCGCGGATCGTGCCCGTCGGAGAAGTACCGCTCGACCTTGCCGCGGAACTGCTGGCCCCCGAGTTGGAGGGCAACCAGCAGCGGGAGCGTCATCTTGCGCTCGCGCAGATCGTTGGCGACGGGCTTGCCCAGGTCGGATTCCGTGGCCGTGACGTCGAGCAGGTCATCGAGCATCTGAAACGCGATTCCGTAGTGGTACGCAAAGGTCTTCACCGCCTCTACCGTCTCCGGCGCGCCGCCGCCCATAATCGCCCCCACCTCCGCCGAGGAGGCAAAGAGCGCGGCCGTCTTCTTTCCCGCCGTCTGGCGGTACGATTCCACGGTGGTCTCCAGATCGGCCAGCGAGCGCAACTGGAGCACCTCGCCGTCGGTGATGTCGGCCAGCGTCTGCGCCAGAATCATGGGGATGGGATGCGGGTAGTGCTTGGTGACGTTGCGGAAGATCCACGCGAAGAGATAGTCGCCCGCGAGCACGCTGACACGATTGCCGAAATCGACGGCCGTGGCGTTGACCCCGCGGCGCGTCTGAGCCTCGTCGACCACGTCGTCGTGGATGAGCGTGGCTACGTGGATCAGCTCCATGTAGGCGGCCAGCGGGAGTTGGCTCTCGGCGTCGCCTCCCGAAACTTGCGCACCCAGCAGCGTGAAGCGCGGCCGGATGCGCTTGCCGCCGGCCCGCAGCATGCGGTTCACCGCCTCGGTGATGAGCGCATTGTCGGTCGAGAAGCGATGGCGGAAGAATCCCTCCACCATGGCGTGCAGATCGACGTGCTCTTCCCCGATCATGGCTGCGGCACCGTCCCAACGTGGATCGCCACGATGCCGCCCAGCAAGCGCACGAAACGCACGTCGGCGTACCCCGCTTGAACGAAGCATGCCGCCAAGCCGTCGGCACCGGGAAAATTCGTCAGCGAATTCGGCAAGTAAGCATAGGCGCTCTTCGAGCCGCTGAGCAGCCCGCCCAGCAGCGGCACGATCTTATAGAAGTGGAAGTAGAAGAGACTGCGCCATAGCGGGTTGGGGGGCTTCGAGACATCGAGGTTGACGAAGCGGGCGCCGGGCTTGAGCACGCGGCGGATCTCGCGCAGCGTGGCCCCGATGTCCACCACGTTGCGCATCGAGAAGCCCATCGTCGCACCGTCGAAGCGGGCATCCTCGAAAGGCAATGCCATCACGTCGCCCTCGATGAAGCTAATGCGGTCGGCGAACTCGGCGTTCCGTTCGCGGGCCACTTTGAGCATCGGCTCGCAGAAGTCGACGCCCACGATGCGCCGCGCACGATCGCTCCTGGCGTTGGCGAATGAGAGGTCGCCCGTGCCGCAGCAGAGGTCGAGGACCTCGCCTCCCGGTGCGACTCGAAGCTCGCGAATAGCACGCCGCCGCCAGGACTCGTCGATGCCGGCGGTCATGACTCGGTTCGCTACATCGTACTTGGGTGCGATCGTCGCGAACATCTCGCGAACGTAGGTGCTCTTCTCCATGGGCGTGGCCCCGGATTCCCCTCGTATGCCGTCCATTCCCGCAGGCCGACAACCAAGGGCTCCACCTGCCGTCTTGCGAAGCGCCGTCCATGGAGGGATCGATGGTGACGGGCGGTTTCGGACTCATCGCGGTGACGGTCTTCGCCTTGGGGCTGCGCCACGGCGCCGATCCCGATCATCTGGCGGCAATCGACAATTTGACGCGTAACTCGCTGGAACGCCACCCCACGCTCAGCCGCTTCATCGGCGCCCTCTTTGCCGGCGGCCATTCGCTGATGGTGGTGGGCATAGCGCTGGTCATCGGGCTGCTCGGCGCCCGTCTCTCCAGCCAAGGCGCGCTGCTGGAGTCCCTGGGCACGTGGATCAGCATCGTCACGCTCTTCGTCATCGCCGGGTTCAACATCGCCGCGTTGCGGGCGCGAAAGGCCGGCGCAGCGCCCTCAAGCATCAAGAGCGCGCTCCTACCGCACCGCCTGCGCTGTGCCACCAGCGCCTACGCCGCGATCCCCGTAGGGCTGCTCTTCGGCCTAGGCTTCGACACCTCGAGCCAGGTGGCGGCCTACGCCTTGGCGCTCACCAGCGGCGGAGTGGTCGCGGCGTTAGCCGTCGGCATCGTGTTCTGTTTGGGCATGGCCACCACCGATACGCTCGACAGCGTGCTGGTCCACCGCCTGTGCACGCGGCGCAGTGCCGACCTGGAGCGCGTGACGCGTCACTGGATCGTCACCGTGACGGCGCTGGCTTTGGCCGTGGCATGCTTCGAGCTGGCGCAGGTGCTGGGCTGGCAGCCGCCGATTCCCGACCTCGCGATCAGCGCGATGCTCGTTGCGGCGCTGCTGGCGGCCTTCGTTTGGACGCTGGCAACGACGCGGCGATACGCCTAGCCAAAGCGCTGCGCCAGCGAAGCGTAGAGATCGATACGTCGGTCGCGCAGAAACGGAAGGAACTGACGCTGCCGTTCTACATCTCCCGGATCGACGGCGGCGGAGATGCGCTCCTGGCCCTCCCCCGCCTGCGCCAACACTCGCCCAAAGGGATCCGCGATGAATGACCGCCCCCAGAACGTGATCCCGCCGTTGGGGGAGCCTTCGTGGCCCACGCGGTTCACCGCGGCAATGTAGCAGCCGTTCGCAATCGCGTGGCCGCGCTGGACGGTCTGCCACGCCTCCGCCTTGGCATCCCCCATGCGCATGCGCTCGCCCTCGCGGAAGCCTATCGCCGTGGGATAGATGATGAGCTCGGCTCCCTGCAGTGCCGCCATGCGCGCCGCCTCCGGGAACCATTGATCCCAGCACACCAAGACCGCGACCTTGCCGAAGCGCGTCTGGAACGCGCAGCGTGGCGACTCACCGGGCGCGAAGAAGTACTTCTCGCGATAGAGCGGCGTGTGCGGGATATGCATCTTTTGATATGTGCCGGCGATCGATCCGTCGGTATCGATAACTACCCCCGTGTTGTAGTAGATCCCGGCTGCCCGACGCTCGAATATCGACGTCACGACCACTACACCCAGCTCGCGCGCTACCGCCCCCAACGCATCGCTCGTCGGCCCCGGGATGCTCTCCGCGAGTTCGAACAGACCGGGGTCCTCATGCTGGCAGAAGTACTCTGTCAAGAAGAGCTCCTGCAGCCCAACGACATTAGCCCCGCCCTTGGCGAGTTCACGGATGCCCTCGATTGCCTCGGCAAGATTCTGTGCGGGATTCGCCACGCAGATCATTTGAACCAAACCAACGTTGAACGGCGACATGACCCTTCTCCCTTGCACTCCATCCACGCTCATGAGATCACTCCCACCCAGTCGATGATCGTCGTCGCCAAGACGCGCGTCACGAGGCGTACGCTTTCCAGATCGACCCACTCGTCCGGCGCGTGCAGGAGCTCGCCGTACGGGCCATATCCGACGTGCGGCATGCCGGCGAACCCAAAGTAACGGTTGTCCGCCGTGCCGGTGACCGGCTGCCTTGAGGGCTTGGCCCCGGCAAGTTGCTCGTGATTCCGCTCGACCAGCGCAAATATCTCGCTCTCGGTATCAACGAGCCAGCCCTCGGCGAGGAAGCCCGCGAATTCGACGTGGGGCGGCGTCCCCCGCAGCCACTCATCGCGCTGGGCGCCGCCCAGCACCGCCTGGCGGATGCGTTCCTGCATTTCGACGGGTGCGATGCCCGGCTGGTAGCCTATGCGCACATGCAGCGTGCACGTCTCGGGAACCGATGATGGCCATGTTCCGCTGTGCAGCATGCCGATGTTGACGTTGCACGGATGCTCGACGCCGGCAAAGCTAGGGTGACGACGCTCGGGACGGTTGAGCTCGGCCTCCAGCTCACGCAGTGCTTTGATCACCACGTATGCCTTCTCGATCGGGTTGACGGCCGACGAAGCAGACTGCGCGTGGGCGCCGCGACCGCGGATATGGATACGGCACCAGATCACCCCCGTCGACGCCGTCACCATGTACGGAAACGGCTCCGGGATGATCGCGGCATCGGCGGTATGTCCGTTCGCAAACGCGGATAGCGTTCCGTTCCCGGAGCACTCTTCGTCGATCACCGCCTCGATGGTCACCTCGCCCGTGAGGCCGAGCCCGCACGACTGGACGGCCCGCAGCGCATAAACGGCAGCGGCGATGCCGCCTTTCATATCGCAGGATCCCCTTCCGTAGAGCCGATTGCCTACGACATCACCGCCCCAGGGATCGACGCTCCAGTGCTCGATCGGGTCGATCGGAACCACGTCGACGTGGCCGTTAAGGATCAACGATCGCCCGCCGGGGGCGGCGGCCCGGGCAGTCCCGATAACATTCACCAGGCCCTCATAGGACCAATCGACGGGGGCGTATCCGCGCATAGCCGATATCTTGCCTAGGTCGAGCCCCTCCTCGACGACGTTGAGACCGTGGCCGCGAAGGCTCTTTGCGATGAATTGCTGCACGAGATTAGTCTCGCCGCGCAGGCTCGGCCGGCGCACCATTTCGCGCAGGAAGTGGGTCTCTTCGTCGAAGAGCTCATCGACTTTTCGTAGAACGCTCGCTTTGACGCCGTCCATTGTCACGGCTCCCGTTGCTTGATCGGATGTTTCCATGATTCACCTCGTAGGCTAGGCTGTTTGGTTGCCGCGGAGGCGATGAGCATCGGCAACGAACTCAAGCCGCGCGGGAGGACGATGATGATGATGACGAGCAAGGCCCCGTACAGCATCAGCTGATAGTCACCGAGACTCCGCAATAGCTCTAAGCCCACGGTTAGGATAATCGCGCCGACGACGGGGCCAAAGAGCGTCCCGAGGCCTCCGATAAGCGCCATGGCAATGATCTGCACCATGACGTCGATGCCGAGAATGCTCGAGGGCGTCAGAACGGTAACGTAATGGGCGAACAGGCCGCCGGCCATCCCTGCCAGTGCCGAGCTGAGCATGAAGAGCAGAACCTTGTACTTGGTTACATCGACGCCGATACTCTCGGCGGCGTCCTGCGAGTCACGGATCGCCCCGAACGCCAGCCCGATCGGACTCGCCAGCACGGCGGCCACCAGCACCATTGTGACCGCTAATAGGACGAGCGCGCAGTAGTAGTACGGCCGGCTGTCGGCGATGCTGAAGGTCATCGCGCCGATCGGTGACAGCGGCGGAATCCCGGCCAGTCCCGACTCGCCGTGCGTCAGGCTCGTGAGATTGTCGGCGATCAGCTTCACGATCTCGGCGAAGGCCAATGTGGCGATCGCGATGTACGGAGCTCCACGCAGCCGGAGCACGGGAAGACAGATGACGACGCCCGCGACCATCGCGAAGACAGTACCGATCATGATGCTCAGGTATGTGGAGATACCCAGATGCATGGCCAGCAAGGCGGAGACATAGGCGCCCAACCCAAAGAATGCTTGGTGGCCGAAGGTGAACATACCGCCATAGCCGCTCACCAGGTTCCAGCTAGCTGCCAACACCGCAAAGATCAGGGCCAAGACGGCAACATGGAGCGCGTACTCGCTATGTATTACCAACGGCACAAGAGCGGCGAGCACCGTGGCGATGGTGATCTGAATCAGCGCAGACTTGAGCTTCACGATTCCTTCGCTCCGAAGAGACCCTGGGGGCGTATCCAGAGCACGAGAATGAGGATCGCAAAGGCTATCACGTCTTGCCACTCGGAGGATACCACGGCTACTCCTACGCTCTCGATGATCCCCAGAGCCATGCCGCCGAGGACCGCACCCTCCAGGCTACCGAGGCCGCCGAAGACCACCACGATGAAAGCCTTGAGCATCGGGCGCTGCCCCATCCACGGGTTGACGGAGTAGATCGGCGCGAGCATCGTGGCCGCGAGCGCAGCCAGCGCAACGCTGATGCCGAACGTCAGCATATAGACCTTCGGAAAGTCGATCCCCATCAGAACGGCCGTATCGCGATCCTGCGAGGTAGCACGAATGGCGATGCCAAACTTCGTGTAGCGCAGGATCGACCACACCGCGGCGAACGCAACGATGGCGACGAGAACGATTGCGATGCGCTGCCCGGGAAGCACGACGCCTGCAACGCGGAACACGCCGGGAACGACGTACGGCAACCCTAGATCCCCGGCCCCGAACGTGCGCAACGCAAAGTTCTGCATGAAGACGGAGAGCCCGAGCGTAGCTACCAAAGTGGGCATTTCCCACTCAGCGCGCAGCAGCAGCCATCGCATGATAAGCCGCTCGACAACGACGCCCAGGATGAACGTCATGAGTAAACCGAGACCGACGGCGATCACCGGGTGAACCTTGAGCGCTACCAAGGCGAAAAATAGCGTGTAACCACCGATCATATAGAACTCGCCATGCGCAAAGTTCAACATGCGCATTGTGCCCCAGATCAGTGAGATGCCGCTGGCCATCAGCGCATACATCGATCCGGCTACGACGCCGTCGACAAGAAGCTGCGCTATGTTGAAGCCGTGCATGAAATCTTTAGAGTCCTAAGTACGCCTGGCGTATCGCGGGATCGCCCGCGACCGCCGCGCTGGCGCCGGCAAAAAGGATACGCCCATGCTCCATCACGTAGGCGCGTTCGGCAACCTCGAGCGCACGCTGAGCATTCTGTTCGACCAGCAGAACGGTGCAGCCGAGGTCGCGAATCCGGATCACGAGATCCAAGACCGCATCGACGAGCTTCGGCGCCAAGCCCAACGAAGGTTCGTCGATCATCAAGCACTTCGGCCGTGCCATCAACCCACGTCCGATAGCCAGCATTTGCTGCTCACCGCCCGAGAGTGTCCCCGCGAACTGACTGCGACGCTCGTACAGGCGCGGGAAGAGGCCGTAGACATCTTCGAGCGTCTCGCGTTGGTGAGACCAGGCACGCTCCGTATATGCCCCTGCTCGGAGGTTGTCGACCACCGACATGCGTGGGAAGACATGTCGTCCCTCAGGGACGTGAATGACTCCGCGAGAGACGATCTCTCGCGGGCTGAGGCCGTCGAGATGTTGCTCCTGCAGCGAAATGCCTCCGCGCCACGGTTTCACAATCCCCGAAATCGTGCGTAGCACGGTGGTCTTTCCGGCACCGTTGGCACCGAGCAGAGCTACGATCTCGCGCTCTCGCAGCTCTAAGTCAACCCCCCATAGAACTTGGACTCCCGCATATCCGGCCTCGACGCCGGTGAGCTCAAGCAACGCCACGTGCTTTTCCAAGATACGCCTCAATGACGCGCGGGTCACAGGCGACACGCTCGGGTACATCGGTCATGATGATCTTCCCGCTGAAGAGGACGCTCACGCGATGGGAGAGCGACATCAGTGCCTGCATGACGTGCTCCACCATCAAGATCGTGAAACCCGTAGTCTGCAGTGCGCGCAGCGAGTCGCAGGCGTGTTGGAGTTCGGTTGGATTGAGTCCCGCCATTACTTCATCAAGCAACAGCAACTTGGCGCCAGTCGCGATCGCTCGAGCCAACTCCAGCATCTTGCGTTGCCCTGTCGTCAGAACGGAGGCTTTGGCGCCGGCTAGCTCGCCGATACCGGCTAGATTGAGCGCCCAGCGAGCCCGGGCCACGGCCTCGCTCCGGCTCTGGTGCCCGGGGTTGCCGAAGAGCGCGGCGACCTCCGCGTTCTCCAGGACCGTCATCCCGACGAAGAGCTTAGGCACTTGAAACGTTCGCGCTAAACCTCGACGGCAACGGTTCGCACTGCCAAAATGCGTAATCTCGCTGCCGTCCAAGGTGATCACCCCATGGTCGCCCCGCAATGCGCCGGCGATCACGTTGAAAAGCGTTGTCTTCCCAGCCCCGTTCGGACCGATAAGGCCACGAATCTCGCCCTTATCGACTTCGAGGTCGAGGGCGTCAAGCACGCGTAAGCTGCCAAACGCCTTCGTTACCTCTTTGAGCTGCAGCAATGCCGCCATGATCGGCCTCTATTTGCCCTGGAGCCACACCTGTGGAACTGCTGCATGCGTCGCCAGGTTCTTCGGCCAGATCACGAAGCTTTCGCCGCCGACGATCTGCGCCACAGGCCACACCATGTGCTCCGGACCAGACTTGACGGTGTGATCTTTGGCGTCAAAGTCGTAGCGTCCCAACAGCCCCTTATAGTTGAGGCCGAGCATCGCCTTGTCGACGACGGCGACGTCGGTCGACCCCGCCTTCTGCAACGCTGCGAGCGCGACGCTCATGATGTCGTAGCCAGCGGCGATATCATACGTAGCCTTCTGGTGCGCCTGATTATCAACCAGCGCGGCGAAGGCACGCTGCGCCTTGTTGTGGACCGGATCGTACTGCAACGTTGCCCAGACCAGGCCGTCGGCACTCTTCTGCGCTCCGCTCAGGAACTCGGGACGATTCGGAAAGTAGATGCCGGCAAGCGCCGCATGGATGCCCAACTCGTGGAACTGTTTGACGAGGGCCACTCCGGAGTCCGCCGAGGTGAAGGTCCCCATGACGAGCCCCGGATCCATCGACTTGAATTTGTTGAACTGCGGATAGAAGTCTGAGGAGCCCAGAGCCACGGTCTCCGCGTCGACGACCTTCCATCCCGCCTTCTCAAAGGCGGCGCCGGTCAACTGCGCGATCGTTCGGCCGTACTCCGTATCCTCGCTGATGAACGCTACCGTCTTGCTGGGCACCTTCAGCCTGCCCGACGCGACCAGTTCTTCGATAGCCGTCGACATCGAGTACGCGTAGGAGTCACTCGAGAGGTTTCCCTTCCAGAAGTTGGCGTACTTCTTCGGATCCGCAGCAACTTTTTTAGAGATGGAGCCGGCAACGGCCTCACCGCTCATGATCGGAACCTTGAACTGCGGAGCGAGATCCATGATGGCAAGCGTAACATCGCTGCGAAACGCGTCGCCGATCAAGAAGTCGACCTTCTCTTGCGTCAGAAGTTTCAGCGCCGCGCTCACACCCGAGGCCGCATTCGACTGATCGTCTTCGAAGACGGCCTGCACCTTGACGCGTTTGCCGTCGATCGTCACACCGCCCTTGGCGTTCATCTGATCCACCGCCAACTGCATGCCGGTCCGTACAGCGAGGCCCGATTGGGCCCCGGGACCGGAGAGAGGCGCGGTCACCCCGACCTTCACCACGCCAGGAGCATCGGCGGCGGCCGGTGTTAGCACCAAAGGTTGAACGACGAGGGCCGACAGCGCCGCCGTAGTCACGGCGACTCTAAAAAGGGAGCAATTCTTCACGAAGCGACTCCTTTGATGACGATATGGATGAGTCCGATGAATATACCGATCCGGCTCCTACCAGGAACCAAGAACTTCCTTGGTACTTGCGGCCAAACGCTCGAGCCCCAGATCCAGCTCTTCATCCGACACGGTCAGAGGCACGAGGACGCGTATCGTATTGTTCTCGAGGCCGGCGCGCATCAAGAGCAGCCCCTTACTGCGGGCGACTTCGACCAGGCGCTCCGCACCGGCGCGATTTGGTAGTCTTGTCGCGCGGTCGGTCACCAGCTCCATCGCTCTCATCGCACCGAGCCCGCGAACGTCACCGACGTCACGATGACTCTCGTGAAGCGCCGCCATCGAACGCGCGATGCGCTCACCGACGACGCCCGCCCGCTCGAGAACGTGCTCGCGCTCGAAAACTTCGAGCGTGGCGAGGGCCGCCGCGCAGGCGACGGGGTTGCCGGCATAGGTGCCTCCGAGACCTCCCGGAAACGGCGCATCCATGACCTCGGCGCGCCCAGTGACGGCAGAAAGCGGAAGCCCGGCGGCGAGGCTCTTCGCCATGACGACAATATCCGGGACGACGCCGCTGTGCTCGACGGCGAACATCTTGCCCGTGCGTCCGAAGCCGGACTGTATCTCGTCGGCGACGAGGAGGATGCCGTGGCGCTCGGTGATCTCGCGCAGCTCGACGAGAAAGTCCGCGGGCGCCGGAATGAAGCCGCCCTCGCCAAGGACCGGCTCGATTACCACGGCTGCCACGCGGTCGGGCTGAACCTGCGTCTCGAAGAGATCGTAGAGCGCGCCAATCGCTTGCGCGGTGGACCAGCCGCGGTACTCATAGGGGAAAGGAGCATGGTAGACTTCTGGGCTGTACGGTCCGAAGTTCTGTTTGTACGGCGCACTCTTGCCGGTCATGCTAAGCGTCAGCAACGTTCGACCGTGGAAACCGTGCGAGAACGTGACGATCGCCTGCCGCCCGGTGGCCTGGCGGGTAATCTTCACCGCGTTTTCGATCGCTTCGGCGCCGGTGCTGAGCAACAGCGTCTTCTTCGCGAACGTCCCCGGCGTTACGCGATTGAGCGCATCGGCGAGTAAGACGTATCCATCGTACATCGCCACTTGGAAACACGTATGCATCAGCCGTTCGAGCTGAGCTCGGATGGCAGCCAGCACATGGGGATGACGATGACCGATGTTCAGGACGCCGATGCCGCCGACGAAGTCGATGTACTCTTTACCGTCGATGTCCCAGACGCGGGCACCCTCAGCTCGCTCGATGAATATCGGATGGGCGTTGCCTACGCCGCGAGGTACGGCTCGCCGGCGCATCTCGTGAAGAGACTGCGCCGAATGAGTGCTGACAGACACAGGAGACGGTCCTTCCATCCAGCGTGTATATCAAACACTCTACGTGAAGTATCGTGCGATTGGCTACGTGTGATTCCTACAATTTTCGAGGTTCATTTTTGTGCTTCAGCTCCAAGATATGCATGGCGAGCTGGAGGCGAAAACGCGTTTCCGGCTCATCAAGCGACATTTGAAGGAGATCCTCCACATGCTGAAGACGGTAGCGCAGCGTGTTCGGATGAATCTGCAGCCGGCGTGCCGTCTCCTGGAACTGGAACCCGTTTGCCACGAACGTAAAGAGGCTATCCTCCAAGACCTCGCCCCGCCGCTCGCGCCTCATCGGTCCGAAAATCTGATCGAGGAAGACGCCACGAGCCTCGGGGTCGCCCAGCAAGACGCGCGGAACGACCTGTTCTTCGTAGAGGGCGATCTCGCCACGATGCGCGTACGATAATAGCGAGAGGGCCTCGCGATAACTCCTCTGCACGCCCTCGATGCCACGGTGCGCGCGTCCCGCGAGGATAGAGAACTCCTCACCCACAGATGGCAACTTCAGCGTCTCCACCGGGTAACGCTCGGGTAGCAGCACGATGATCCGGTTCACCGACACCGCCAGCAACGGCGCGGCGCCCAGCCGCAACAGGTGACGCCGTAGCTGCTCTTCGAGCCGCTCACGCCGCAGGAGGCTCTCTCGATCGACCGGCACGCTCTCCTCGACTACGAAGAGCACCGCGCGATAGCAGCCATCAGGATCGAAGCCGAGCAACAGCGCGCGCTCCAGCGCCTGCGCCGTGGCCTCGAGGGAACCTTCGATCAGCGCGACGACGCCGGCGTACCCCAGGCGCGCCTCCAGAGAGCTCAGTTCGCGTTGCCGTGCGATCTGCAGGGCCGCTACCAGCGCGGCGTGTTCGGCGGCGCGGCTGTCCAGCTCGCTGAGCGGATCGTCGCCTTCGACGACCCACACGAAGCCGACGAGGGTCCCACTGAGGCGAATCGGACAAACGAGCCGAGCGTCGAGCCCGAGACACGGCATGGAGGGGATGCGTACCGGCTTGGTGCTCGCGCGCATCGCGGCGAGGTATCCTTCGGCATCGAGCGCGCGCAAGACGTCCTCTGGTGTCTGGGCATCTTCGAGTGTCGATCGGCGCGCGGGGTCCTCGCATGTGGACGCCTCATGGTGGGCGAGCAGCCTGCCATCCGGATCCTCAAAAGTCACCGAACGTCCGATGATCCCACCGAGCGTGCGCGCGAGATCCTGCAAACTCGTGGCCTCGGTAGCGGCGCGTGTCAGCTCACGGTGGATCACTTCGGAACGCTCCATCACCAGATAGTGCTCCGCGAGGATCGCGCGGTGCACGTCCTCGGTGATCTCCGCAAACGGTACCTCCCACGGCACTTCCATCAGCGGCAGGCCCAGCGACTCGGCCTCGGCGTATGCTCCCTTAGAGAAGTGCTCGAAGAAGTGCGGCACAGCCAGCGCGAGGCCAGCGACCCTTCGCTCGGCCAACAAACGAATCTGCTCCCGTTGAGACGGCCCCTTGCGCGGCCACGCATACCCTGTAGTGAGCACAAGTTGCCCCTCGCGCACCCACGGGCCGGGCTCGGGGATATCAACGACGTGCACCCAACGAACCTCACGCTTAAGGCCATGAGCACCAGCGACGACGCGTGCCCGGCTCAGCGAGGGCAGCTCCAAGGCATCTCGCAGTCTCATGGGAGGAGCGGCAACGCGGTCATGGGTTCAAACTGGGATCGAAAGCATCGCGCAGGCCGTCGCCCAGCACGTTCACGCCCAACACCGTAAGCATGATGGCAAAGCCGGGAAACGTGCCCATCCACCACGCCGTGTCGAGATACTGACGCCCCTCCGCCAGCATGTTGCCCCAAGACGGCACCGCCGGCGGGACGCCCAGCCCTAAGAACGATAGCGCCGCCTCGAAGATGATGGCGCGCGCCAGCTCGAAGGTCGCGATCACCGTTACCGACGAGGTGACGTTGGGCAGTACGTGGCGGAAGATGATGCGGATCGGAGCACAGCCGATGGCCTGCGCCGCCTGAACGAACTCGCGCTCGCGCAGCGAGATCACTTCCGAGCGCACCACGCGCACGTACTGCACCCAAGACGTAACGCCGATGACCCCGATGATCGTATAGAGATTGGCGCCGACGACACCGATGACGGCGATCGCCAGCAGCACGTATGGAAAGGCGAGCTGGATGTCGGCGATACGCATGATCACGTCGTCGACCCAGCCGCCGACATACCCGGAGATCAAGCCGAGCGAGACGCCGATCACGCTGCCGATGATGACCACGGAGAAGGCGACGATCGCCGAGAGCCGTGCACCGAAGACGATGCGCGAGAGGATGTCGCGCCCCAGCTCGTCGGTGCCCAGCCAGTAGCCGGCATGGGAGCCATGCTGCCAGATCGGCGGGAGCGAACCAAGATTGAGGTTCTGCAGGCGCGGATCGTGCGGCGCGATCCACGGCGCGAAGACGGCGCAGATCAGCAGCAATGCGACCACGGCGCCGCCGAAGAGCGCGGCTCGGCTTCGCACGAAGTTGCGCAACGCCTGATAGCGGCGCTGACTGAACGCTTCGTCGGGGGCGCCGGCAAGGGCGGCGGTGTCCAGCATGGCCATCAGCCGTACGTCACTCGCGGATCGAGCGCGGCGTAGGCCAGGTCGACCAAGAGGTTGAGGCCGACGAAGATCGCCGCGGTAAGGATGACGATCGCTTCGACCACGGGATAGTCGCGGTCGTAGATCGCTTGTACGGCAAGGCGCCCGATGCCCGGCCAGGAGAAGATCGTTTCGGTGATCACCGCGCCCGAGAGCAAGTTCCCCAGCTCCAAGCCCACGACGGTGACGATAGGCAGAATGGCGTTACGCAACGTGTGCTTGAGCGTCACGGAGAGCGGCGCCATACCCTTGGCCAGCGCGGTTCGCACGTAGTCCGAGCGCCCGACGTCGAGCATTCCCGAGCGGGTGATGCGCATGAGCTTAGCCGCCGTGAAGGCGCCCAGCGTGACCGTGGGAAGGACGAGATGACTCAAGCCGCCGCGTCCGCCGATGGGCAGCCAGCCAAGGCCCACGCCGAAGATGAGAATCAGCATGATCCCCAGCCAGTAGACCGGGGCGGCCTGCCCGATCAGCGAGACCCCGCGCACCACGTAGTCCCAGATGCTCTCGCGGCGCTGGGCCGCGATGATGCCGGATGGTATCGCCACCCCTACCGCGAGGACCAGCGCCAAGAACGCCAGTTCCGCCGTTGCGGGCAGGCGCTCGAGAGCAAGCGACATCGCGGGATCGCCGTGGCGGATGGACGTGCCGAAATCGCCGCGCGCGGCATGTACGGCGAAGGCGGCGAACTGCACGATCACCGGCTTGTCGAAACCGTACTCGTGGCGGAAGTTGACAATGTCCTGCTGCGAGGCATCCGGCGGCAGCATCACCAGCGCCGGATCGCCTGTCAGGTGCAAGATAAGGAAAACGGCGACGGCCACGCCCGCCAGGACCAGCAGGGCTCCGAAGAGCCGCCGCACGAGATACGCCGCCATGTCCTATGCTTTCCCCAACAGGCGTGTGAGAGCGTCTTCCCGGCGTGCGTGCGGGAGGGCCTCCCCGCAGCCGTTTACGCAGCGGCGCGTACTCATGGATGAGGGAGCGCCGCGAGGCTTTGAGCAAGCCGCGCGTGATGCGCGGCGCAGCGACGGCGAAGGGGAGGCCCTTCCGCACACATCGGCCGGAAGAGCCTCCACACGCACGCTACTTCGCCCAGCGGATATCGTGGCAGATGATCAGCTCGTCGGTGCGGGGCTGGAAGTCGACCCGCTTGTTGATCCCGTAGAGGTCCTGGTACTCGAAGAGGAAGAGCCACGGCGCCTGCTCGTGCACCACGCCCAGGATCTTGGCGTACATCGCCTCGCGCTTGGCGGGATCGGTCTCTAGACGTGCCGCCTCGATCATCTTGTCCGTCTCCGGGGTACCCCAGGTCGAGATCGGGTAGTCCGTGGTGAAGAGCGCTGTGAGCGTATCGTCCGCGTCGAACGTATCGTTCCCCCAGCCTAGCTCATACATCGGCACCAAAGCCTTGTGGCTGATGCCGCCCACGTAGTTGGTCCATTCCTGGGTTTTGACGGAGGCATTGATGCCGACCCCGGCCAGCTGACCCGCCACAGCCTCGGCTACTTCCTTATCCATGTTGTAGCGGCCGGAGGGCGACCAGAGCTCGATGTTGAGCGGTCCTTCGATGCCCGCTTTCTTCAATAGCGTCTTGGCTTTGGCGGGATCGTAGGAGTAGGACGGCAGTTTCGCATCGTAGCCGACGAAGCCCGGCGGGATGGGTCCGCTCTGCAGCGGATAGCCGTGACCCTTGAGGACCGTCTTGATGATGGCGGGAACGTTGACCGCATAGTTCAGCGCTTGGCGGAACGCAACGTTGGTCTGCGGTCCCGGCTTCTGCGTATTGAAGGCGATGAAGAGGACGCGGTCGCTGCGCACCGTTCCGAGCTTGGTCAGCTTGCCGCTCGCGATCTGATCGGCGTTCTGCGTCGGTACGTTGGTGATAATATCCGTCTCGCCGGTCTGCAGCGCGGCTACGCGCGAGGCAGCCTCGGGAATCGGTCTGAAGATCACGGTCTTGATCGCGGCATCGCCGCCCCAATAACCCTTGCGCGCCGTGAGCACGATGCGGTCGTCCTTGCGCCACTCCTTGAGCACGTACGGGCCGGTGCCGATCGGGTGGTCGGCCATGTAGGCATCGCCGTGGGCCTGCCAATACTTCGCGTCGACGATGCGCAGGTCGTAGGGCCGGCCCGGCATGATCGCCGAAGGCTTCTTGGTGACGTAGACCACCGTGTAGGGATCGGGCGTCAGCACTTCGCTGATCATGCTCACGCGATTGCGCTTCTGCGACTTGAAAGCCGGATCGAGCGTCTTCTCAACGGTGAACTTCACGTCAGCGCTGGTGAAGGGGTCTCCGTTGGAGAACGTCACACCGTGACGGAGCTTGAACTCCCACTTGTCCGGGGCCGTCTGCTTCCACGAGGTCGCCAGACCTGGCAGGAGCTTGCCGTGCGGATCGTGCGCCAAGAGCGCATCGAAGATCTGGAAGATCAGGTTGTCCGTCGTCGTGACGGCCGTCGAGATGGGATCGAGGGTGTCGGCGTCGACGCCCTGCGAGATGGTCAGCGTTTCGCTGTCCGACTGCGCACGGGCCGGAAGAGCGCCGGCGAACGCGGCGCTGCCGACGAACGCGGCTGCGAGGAGAGTGGCGAGTACGCGACGTGGCATGAGGAACCTCCATCGAGCGATATGCCGGGATGCATTGCGAAACGCCTGGTGCCGTTGAGAGTTTGCTTAGGTGAAGGGTCTTCCTCTCGACGAAGGACCCATCTTTGGGAAGTCTTCAGGTTTCTCTCAGTGCAAACCCAGGGCGATTCCATACAATTGGTGCCATGAAGGAATTTCTCAGCGCACTGCTCATCATAGCGACCTTCGCAGCGGCTCCCGTCTTCGCCGGTGTCGTCGCCCAGGCCGAGACGGGAAACCATCATGGGGCGCGATTCGAGCGCGCCTTGAACCTCACGCCAACGGAGCGGCAGCAGGCCGAGCCCATCCTGCGTGACGGCGAGCGCCGCATGCGCGAACTGCGAGACCGAGCCAAGGCCGCCGCGCTCGGTGCGTTGAGCCCCGATCACCGCAGCCGCGTGGAGCAGATCGCCGCGGCCGCCCGCGACCAGATCCACTCCGCGTGGACGACCCGTTCCTCCGCAGACGCCTCGGCGAGCCCGGCGCCGCTGCGCAGGGCCCTGCACGGTCAAATCGGGGCGATCGTCTCTAAGAGCGCGGCTGAGATCGACGCTCTTCTCACCCCGCAGGAGAGCCAAGCGGTACTCGCGCAGCGCCAGCAGCTCCAAAGCGAGGGCGAAGCCGTCATGGCATCGACGGCCTCCCAGCTGCGTCCGCTCCTGACGGGAGACCAGCAGCAGAAGCTCGACACCTGGTCGGCGAAGATGAAGCAGCACGCGGCGCGCCGGCACCAGGCCAACGCAGGGCGCTTCCTGCTCATGGTCGCAGCGCCGCCGAGAGGATAACCGCATCGACAACCGCACGCCGCGCGTGGCCGTCGTCGACGACGAACGCCACATCCGCGAGATGCTTGAGCTCGGTCTCGGCCGCGAGGGCTACCTCGTCCGCTGCGCGGCGGACGGACAGGCGGCCCTTGCGCTCGTGCGTGACTGGGAGCCCGACGTGATCGTGCTCGACGTCATGCTGCCCAAGATCGACGGCTTCGCGCTTCTGCCGCTGCTGCGCCGCCAAACCGAGGCGCCGATTCTGATGCTGACGGCGCGCGGGGACGTCTCCGATCGCATCGAGGGACTGGCGCGCGGCGCCGACGACTACCTGCCCAAGCCGTTCGCCTTCGACGAGCTGCTGGCACGATTAGGCGCCGCCCTGCGCCGCCCGCGCCTCGCGGTCATGGAGACGCTCCACTTCGCCGACATCTACGTAGATCTCGAACGGCGCGAGGTATCGCGCGGCGAGCGCCGCATCGATCTCACCCCCCGCGAATACAATCTCCTGCTGACGTTGGTCCGCGAGCCGCGGCGCGTCTGGAGCAAGGAGCAGCTCCTGGACACGGTCTGGGGTCACGACTTCGAAGGCAATCCCAGCATCGTGGAAACGTACGTCTCGTATCTGCGCGCCAAACTCGACGCCGGCGGCGAGGCGCCGCTCATCCAGACCATACGCGGCGTGGGCTATGCGCTGCGTGAAGGCGCCGGCGCATGACTTCGCTGGTCTCGCGGCTGACGGCGTGGTATGTGGGTCTCTTCGCCGTACTGCTCCTGCTGGTGACGCTGAGTTCCTCACTATTGCTGGTCAACCGCCTGAGCGACATCTACCATGACGTCTACATTGCCAAGCGCTACGACGCCCATCGCTTCACGCAGGATATGCTCAAGCAGAGGTTGACGCAAGAATCGCTGGCAACGCAGCTCCTTGCTCACATGCACGCGAGCGGCCTCAACGCCGCCGTCTTCGATCAGCAAGGGAATCTGCTCGCCGGTGATCCGGAGCTCAAGGACGCCGGCGCGCGCGTCTTGGCGCGCCCTGAGCTCTTGCACCGCGGCGCGCCGCAGGAGTCGCCGATCATCGTGCTGCCGCACGGCTTCGCGTTGATCGCGCCATCTGCGGGCGTGATCTGGACCATACTGGAGCCGTATTGGTGGCTGGCCGCGGCCTCGCTTGCGGTGGCAGTGCTGCTGGCGTGGCTGGTGGGAAGAGCCTTCGCCGCACGCGCCCTCCAGCCGTTGACCGACGTCACCGGGGCCCTGTCGACGCTGGCCGCCGGCGACTTTTCGCGGCGCACCTTCTCGATGAGCGAAGCCAGCGAGATCGGGGCGCTTGGCGCAGCCTACAATGCCGCCGCGGAGCGCGTCGCCACAGCGATGGAGGAGCGCCTGCGCACGGAGACGCGCATGCGCCAGTTCGTCGCCGATGCCGGGCACGAGTTGCGAACGCCGCTGACGGTGATCGCCGGGTATATCGACGTCCTGCGCCGCGGAGCGATGGCGGAACCCGCCGTCGCTGCGCAGATTCTCACGACCATGGGTGAAGAGGGGACGCGCATGCGCACCCTAATCGACCGCTTGCTGCGCCTGGCGCGGCTCGACGGTGACGCACCGCCCCAGCCGGCCTCCTTCGATCTGGCGCGTATGGCCGCCGACGTCGCAGCAGCAGCTAACAGCCTCACCCCGGGTACGCCCGTGCACTGCACTGCGCAGGCGAGCGTGACCGTTCACGCCGACGAAGAGGAGCTGCGCGACGCGCTGCGCGCCGTCGTCGACAACGCGCTGAAGTACGCTCCCGGGGCGCCCGTGGACATCGCTGTCGCGCGCAACGGTTCGTACGCGCTGCTGCGCGTGGCCGATTCGGGGCCCGGGATGAGCGCCGACGAACGCGCCCATGCTTTCGAGCGCTTCTTCCGCGGTGAGTCGCGCGGCGACGTCAGCGGCGCCGGCTTGGGCCTGGCGATCGCCAAGCGCGCCGTGGAGCGCGCGGGCGGGGCGATCGATCTCGAGAGCGCCGACGGACGCGGTACGATCGTCACGATGCGCGTCCCGTTCGACGCAACGCCGTAGGCGCCGCCAAGGACGCCTCGGGCTGCTGACGCGAAGCACGCGCCATGCAGATCACCTACTACCTCGACGTCCTCTCCTCGTGGTGCCTAATCGCCGACGATGCCGTCGCGCGCATCCGCAGCGAACACGGCGCGCGCATCGACTTTGCGTGGCGCATCGCCATTCTCAGCGGCGGCGGCCCCATGGGCAACACGCGTGCTCTGGAGGCCTGGTACTACCGGCGCACCGAGGCGGCCACCGGGATATCCTTTGACCCCGCGTGGCTGGAGGATCCCCAGACCGCAACGCTGGCGGCGAACCTGGCTGCGGAGGCGGCACGGGCCCTCGGCTGCGACGACGACCGCGTGCGCCTGGCGCTGGCGCGTGCAGCGATGCGCGACGGCAGGCCTGTGGGCGAACACGACGTTGCGGTCGAGGTTGCGGCGGCCGCCGGCAACCTCGACTCCAAGGCACTGGCGGAGAAGATGCGAGACCCCGCGGTGATCGCGCGCATCTACGAGAGCACGGCGGACTTCAAGGCGTTGGGTGCACACGGCGTAGATCAGCGGCCGACCTTCGTGATACGCAGCGCCATCGGCGACACGGCGATCCTCTCGGGCGTCTACCGCTACGAGCCGCTGGCGGCCGTCGTCACGGCGATGCTCAACGACGAAGATGCCTACGCGACGTTCGCGGCCAACAATCCGCCTGCTCCGACGTAGCTGCTAGCGCGTACGCGTCCGCTTGCGTTCGGCGGCGCGGCGCGCCCCGCGCTTGGCGTCGACGAACGCCCGCACACCCTCCAGGCTACGCGTATTGAGGACGTTCTTCGGCTCGAGCCACGCGCGGCGCGCCTGCGTCAGGGCATAGGAGATGCGATCGAGCTGCTGGGCGTCATGGGCATCGGAGTCCAGAACGAGCATCGCGCCCAGCTCCGCGGCGCGGCGCGCCAACTGGCTTGACAGGTCGAGGCGGTCGGGGTTGCCGTTCATCTCCAGCGCCGTGCCCGTGCGCGCTGCTGCCGCGAAGACGGCCTCGACATCGAACTCGTACGCAGTTCCCGCCGGCACATTGCGCCCCGTAGGATGGCCGATGGCGTTGACGCACGGATGCTCGATGGCGCGGATCAGCCGGGCCGTCATCTTCGCACGGCCGATCATGCGCGCCGAATGGACGCTGGCCATCACGAAGTCCAACTGCTCCAGCAGATCGTCGTCGAAATCGAGCGAACCATCGGGGAGAATGTCGACTTCGGCGCTGCAGAGCGTCTGCACGCCATGCTTGCTCCCGAGCGCCCGAATCGCCGCGATCTGCTTGCGCACGTCCTCCGGACTCATGCCGTACTTCGGTCCGCGCCCCCACGAGTGATCGGAGACGGCGTGGTAGGCGTAGCCCTTGGCGGCACAGGCCGCGACCATCTCCTCCAGCGCGTTGCGCCCATCCGACCATGAGGTGTGCATGTGCAGGTCGCCGTGCAGGTCGCCAGCATCCACGAGCGTGGGCAGCTTGTTGCGCCGCGCGGCATCGAGCTCCCCGCTCCCCAGGCGCAGCTCGGGCGCGATGAACGGCAAGTCCAGCGCGGCGTAGACGCTCTCCTCGCTCGTGAACGTGCGGTTCGTCCCCGTAGCCACGTCGAGAATACCGTTCTCGCTCATGCGCAGGCCGCGCTTGACCGCCATCTCGCGAAGCTGCACGTTGTGCTCGCGGCTTCCCGTGAAGTGCTGGAGCAGGTTGCCCCAATTGGCTGCGGGGACGACGCGCAGATCGACCTGCAGGCCCTGAGCGTTCCAGATAGACGCCTTCGTCTCGCCCTCGCCGAGTACGGCGGCCGCTTCAGGCAGGGAGGTGAACGCCTCCATCACCGCCTTTGGCTTGCTCGACGTGCAGACGATGTCGATGTCGCCGACGGTAGGCTCGCCGCGGCGCAGCGATCCCGCATAGGCGATCTGCTCCACCGGAGCCGCCGCGCACAGGCGCGCCATGAGCTCCTGGGCCAGCGGAAGCGCGGTCCCGATCGGCCAGCGGTGCGAGCGCCCTCGGCGGGCCAATAGACCTCGCTTGATGTTCTCGATGGTCTTGGGCCCCATGCGCGGGAAGCCCTCGAGCATGCCCTCGGCAACCGCTCGCTCGAGATCCTCCGGGCTGACGACCTTCAACTGATCGAAGAGCGTGCGCGCCGTCTTCATGCCGACCCCGGGAACTTCGAGCAACTCCAGAATGCCGGCCGGGTAGCGTGCCAACAGCCCATCGAGCTTCTTCGAGCTGCCCGTCTCGACGATCTCGCGGATGTTCGCGGCGATCCGCGTACCGACGCCGGGGACCGCCTCCAGTTCCCCGCGGGCGATCACGTCGGCCAGCGGCGGCGCCTGGGCCACGGCGGCGGCGGCTTTTTCGTAGGCCATGAACTCGAAGTACGCCTCACCGGCGAACTCCATGAGCTGGCGGATCTCCATGAGCCGCTGGGCTACTTCCGCATTGCTCGGCATTCCCACGGGGGTTCGCCGCCAAAGCCGCCGTATTCTCCCGGCATGCGCCAACTCGATCGCTCTTTGCACCGCCAAGTGCCTCGGGTGCTGCTCGACCTCGCGGAGTCCGGCACCTGCCGCATCATGTCGGGATTTCCCAACGCTCACACCTACGCCGTCACGACCCATGTGGGCGACTACGCGGAGATCTCCGACTCCTTCGCCCAACTCTTCTCCTGGATCGCCGAGAACGGCTACGTGAGCGACGGACCGCCCGGCGATGTCTATTGGGACGATCCCGCAATAGTACCGGCCAAGGAACTCATCACGGTCTGCTACCAGCCGGTACGCCGCGCATGATGCCGCCGACGACCGCGCGCCGGCGCCTCGACCCGGCCATCCTCAACCTGCCTATCGAGCGCATGCGGGCAGGCTACTATTCGGACGTCTACTTCAACCGCTCGCGCGAGATCTTGCTGCGCGACCGCTACCACCCGCGCGTCCTGATGCAGGTCTTCCAGCGCAGCGAGGCAGTAGCGTGCGGCGTCGACGAGGCCGTTGCGATCCTCAAGCTCTGCAGCGGCTTCGCGCGCGAGGACGGCATGTGGCACGACGGCTGGTCGGAGCTCGCCGTTCACGCTCTCCACGACGGCGACCCCGTGCGCCCGTACGAGACGGTGATGACGATCGAAGGCGACTACGCGCTCTTCGCTCATCTGGAGACGCTCTACCTGGGCGTGCTGGCGCGCCGCACGCGTATCTGCACGAACGCACGCAACATCGTGCGCGCCGCCAACGGCAAGGACGTACTCTTCTTCCCCGCACGCTTCGACCACCATCTCGTACAGACGGGCGACGGTTACGCGGCGCTGGTCTCCGGGGCGCTAGGCGTCTCCACGGACGCCAATGCCGAATGGTGGGGCGCCAAAGGCATGGGTACGGTTCCCCACGCGCTGATCGCCGCCTACGGGGGTGACACCGTGATGGCCAGCCGCAAGTTCGCAGAATTCATGCCGAGCGACGTCAGCCTCATCGCCCTGGTCGACTTCGAGAACGACTGCGTCGGCACGAGCCTCGCCGTCGCACGCGATCTCGGCCGCCGCCTGTGGGGCGTTCGCCTCGATACCAGTTCTACGCTGGTCGACCGCTCGCTGTGGCCGATGATGGGTACGTTCACACCGACCGGCGTCAATCCGCAGCTTGCCCGCAACGTCCGGGCGGCACTCGACGGCGCCGGCTTCGACTGGGTGAAGATCGTCGTCAGCGGCGGCTTCAATCCCGCCAAGATCCGCCTTTTCGAGGAGGAGCGAGTACCCGTGGACGCCTATGCGGTGGGCAGCGCCTTCTTCGAGGACTCGGGGAAGTACGACTATACGGCAGACATCGCGCTGGTGGCGCGGGACGGTGAGATGCGTGAATGCCACAAGGTGGGGCGGCCGTTCCGACCAAACGAGCGTCTCGAGCGCGTCCTCTGAAGGAGTTGCCGTGCGAGTCTCTCTGCTCGTCCTGCTCGCGCTCCTCGCGCTGGCATGTCCCGTCCCGGTGCGCGCGGCGGCATCGCTCCACGCGATGCTGCCGCACAGCGTTCGGCAGGCCGGGGTGGTCGTCGTAGGCACCGACGCCACCCACCCGCCCATCGAATTTCGCAGCGGCGCCAACGACAACTTACAGGGCATGGACATCGACCTCGCGCGGGCCTTGGGGCGCAAGCTTGGGGTACGCGTGCGCTTCGTGGACGCTCCCTTCGATACGCTCATCCCGGGGCTGGAGGACAAGCGCTTCGACATCGTCATGTCGGCAATGCGCGTTACTCCTGAGCGTCTGCGGCACATCGATGTCCTCGACTACTTTCTGACGTGGAACAGCATCCTGGTTGGCAGTGGTAACCCGGAGCACGTGCGCGACGCTGCCGATCTCTGCGGTAAGCAGATCAGCATGGAGCGCCGGATCAGCCAGCGCGCCGAGATCGTGCGGGCCTCGCTGACGTGCATCATCGAGCACCGCGGAGCCATCGAAGTACTGGCCACGCAGACGGAAGCCAATGCTTTCGATCTCTTGAGGAAGGGACGATCGGTGGCTCACATCGCCGACTTCCCCGTGGCGGCCTACGACGCGAGGGAGTCGCACGGTGCCTTCGAAGTCGTAGGGCGGCGCTTTGGCATCGTACCGTACGGCATCGGCGTCCGCAGGGACGCAACGCCGCTGCTGCACGCGCTACGGCTCGCCCTGCGCGCCGTGATCGCCGACGGGGAGTACGCGAAGATCCTGCGAACGTGGAGGGTTTCGGCGGGGGCGCTCACCACGGCCGACATAGAGGGCGACGTACGGGCACGCTGACAGGCGGGAGGGTCTTCCCGCTCCCCGGCCCGCGGTGAGGCCGGGCGCAGCGGACGGTGCGGGAGCTTCTCCGCGACCGGTAAAGGGAGATCGAGTGGTCTGATGGCAGTAGACGTAGAACCCGGCGCGACGTTCACCGTCGTACCGGTGCGCCGCTACGGGCAAATCGTCCTGGCCTTGGTCGTGGCGCTCTTGGTGGCCTGGCTCGCCGCAGCCGGCGCCTCCTCGCATTTCGTCAACCCCGCGGTCGTAGGCCAATACCTCCTCAACCCGCTGATTCTCGGCGGACTAGCCAACACGATCTTCGTCTCCATCGCCGCGATGGTCATCGGCATCGTGCTCGGCGTCGTCTTCGCCGTCATGAAGATGTCGAGCAACACCGTGCTCGCGGCCGTCAGCGGATTCTATATCTGGTTCTTCCGCGGCACCCCGGTGCTTGTGCAGCTCATCTTCTGGTTCAACGGCGTGCCCGCCGTTTTCCACGATCTCTCGCTGGGCATCCCCTTCACCCACGTGATCTTTTTCTCGATGCCGATGGTAGCGTTCATGACTCCCTTGGCGGCATCGCTGCTGGGCCTAGGCCTCAACGAAGGCGCCTACATGGCGGAGATCGTGCGCGGCGGCATCCTGGCTGTCGACGAAGGACAGGTCGAGGCGGCTCAAGCACTGGGCATGGTCTCCGCTCAGACGATGCGCCGCATCGTCCTGCCGCAAGCGATGCGCGTCATCATACCGCCGATCGGCAACGAGTTTATCTCGATGCTGAAGACCTCGTCGCTGGCTTCCGTCGTTACCTTCGGTGAGCTGCTGCGCCGCGCCAGCGACATCTATTCGAGTAACTTGTTCGTCGTCGAGCTGCTGGTGGTGGCCAGCCTTTGGTATCTGCTGCTCACCACGGTGGCCAGCATCGGCCAGTACTACGTGGAGAAGCGTTTCGCGCGCGGGACCGCGCGCGCCGAGCGCGAGACACCCTGGCAGGCCGCGCTGCGTAACCTCATGAAGCTGCGCCGATGAGCATGCCGGCGTTGCAGACCATGCGCCCCATGGTACGCGCGGAAGGCGTCCACAAGCGCTTCGGCCGCCTGGAAGTGCTGCGCGGTATCGACCTCGAAGTTCAGCCGCGCGAAGTGATGATGCTCATCGGCCCCTCGGGATCGGGGAAGTCGACGTTTCTACGCTGCATCAATCACCTCGAGCAGATCAACGCAGGGCGCATCTGGGTCGACGGCGAGCTGGTGGGATACCGCCAGGTGGGAACCACGCTCTACGAGCTCCACGAGCGCGAGCTCGCTCAACGCCGCGCCGAGATCGGCATGGTCTTTCAGCGCTTCAACCTCTTCCCGCACATGACGGCGCTGCAGAACGTGATGGAGGCCCCGATCCTCGTGAAGCGAGTGCCGCGTAACGAGGCCGCCGAGCGCGCGCGCCGCCTGCTCGAGCGCGTCGGCTTGGCGGAAAAAGCCGACGTCTATCCTGCGCAACTTTCGGGAGGGCAGCAGCAGCGTGTCGCCATCGCGCGGGCCTTGGCCATGGAGCCCAAGCTGATGCTCTTCGACGAGCCCACGAGCGCGCTCGACCCCGAGCTGGTCGGCGAGGTGCTAGCCGTCATGCGTCAACTGGCGCACGACGGCATGACGATGATCGTCGTCACGCACGAGATGCAGTTCGCACGCGAAGTCGGTGACCGCGTCGTCTTCATGGACGGCGGAGTGGTGGTCGAGCAGGGTCCGCCGGAAGAGGTGCTGGCCAATCCCAAGCACGAGCGCACGCGCAGTTTCTTGGCGAGGATCCTCTGACGCTGCACATCACGGGCCTCTCGAAAAACGTGGCTGGGCAACGCGTCATCGGCGCCCTCACGCTCGACGTCGTCCCCGGAGAGCGTCTAGCCGTCGTGGGGCCGCCGGGCAGCGGCAAGAGCACGCTCCTGGCCCTGATCGCCGGCCTCCTGCGTCCCGACGCCGGCGCGCTCTCCATCGGCGGCTTCGACATGTACTACCAACCCGCGCAGGCCAAGCGCCGGGTCGGCTACGTTCCGCAGGAAGCACCCAGCGTGACCCCGCTCTCCACCGACGAGTACCTTCGCCTGTTGGCCGAGATCTATGGACTCTCGGAGCAGCAGTTCGTCGAGCGCGCCGAAGCGCTCTCCTGGCTGCGCGACGATGCCTCCCCGCGCCGAACCCGCCTCCTTGGCGCGATGCTCCACCTTCCCTCGCTGCTCTTGATCGACGAGCCGCGCGCCTGGCCCGTAGAAGATCTCGAGGCACTCGAGCGCGCCGCCGCCGAGATCGTGCACGAGGGCGGCGCGGTGATGGTCGCGACGCGCGACGGCGCCATCGCTGAGCGTTTGCACGCGCGCGTGATGGAGTTGGATCCGCGGATCCTTGTCGCCGGAGGAGCGCCGTGAAGCGCCGAGCATTGCGCGCCCGAGGCGGAGCCGCCACGTGGGCCCTGGTGCACGCGGAGACCACGATCTGGCGGCGTTCCGCCGACGGCTGGCTAGCAACGGCCTTGGCCGCGGCGGTCGCCGCGCTCTCCTGCGCTTGGCTGGGGAAGCTCCCCGGTGACCTCGCGCGCCTCTACCCGTATGCCCTTGCGGGCGCCGGGGCCCTTGCCGCCATCGTCGCCACCATCCGCACGCTGCGCCGCGAAGGTGCACTGGTCACGCTGTGGCTCGCGGCGCCGCTCTTCGGACGCGAACTGGCGCGCGCCAAGGTGCTGGCAGCCGCGCTGCGCGCGGCGCCCGTCGTGGCTGCCGCCTATGCCGCTTCGCTCTTCGAACTCCGCCCCAATCCCGCCGAAGCGCTTGCGCTGCTCTTCATCGGCCTGGCTTCGATGGCCATCTGTACGCCGCTGACGCTGGCGTGGGATCTGCGCATGCGCGCGGAGCTCAGCCCGCTGTTGGCCATTCCCTGCGCGCTGGTGGCGCTGCTGATCGGTACGACGGCAACGCTCCCCGCTCCCTACGCCGTTCCCGCCACGCTGACGCTGACGGCGATATTGCTCTACTTCTCGCTGCGCCGGCTAGGCGAGCACCTCGCAGCCTTCGAGTGCTACGGCTCCAACAGACGGTAGAGACGCTCCGCCGGAGGGGCGCCCAGTTCCATGCGCAGGGCCTCGGCATAGGCATTGAGCTCACGGCGCGCGCCGGCGAGATCGCCGGCGGCCAACAGCGCGCGCATCGCCAGCTCGCAGCCTAGCTCATCGCACGCGTCGTGATCGAGCAGCATCCGCCCCACGCCGTAGGCACGCTCGTAGTCGGCGCCTCCCATGGCGTCTTCGTGGAGCACGGTTGCGATCTCCGAGCGCACGGTCGACGTGCGGGTCTCCGCCGCGCTCAGCCACTCCGGGAGCGCCGGCGCGAAGCCGTCGGCGCAGAGGGCGTTCAGCTCAGCCCCCAGGCCGGCGCGCTCCTGCGGCGTGAGGGTACGTCCGGCGCCCACGGCGCGCAACCGCGCTTCGAGAACGTCGAGGTCGACGTCGACCGCGGGATCGAGCACGTAGTACTCGCCGATGCGCCGCAGGGTATCGCGTCCGAGGTCCTTGCGCAGACGGCTCAACAATACGCGCAAGGCATTCCCGGCGCTGGACGCGTTGCTCCGGGGCCACAGACGTTCGAGCAGATCGCTGCGGTGGATCGGGCGCCCCTCACCCGCCAGCAGCAGCACGAGCTCCAAGCGGCGCCCGCCGAGCGCCGCCGGCTTGCCATTGATGGCGATGCTGCCGTGGGCAAGCGAAACGGAGATCTTGAACGTCGGCTCACCGTCGGCGCTCGGCGCGAAGCGCGCGGCGAACGCGGAGACGAAGCCGCCGAACTCGCGCCCTTCGCTCAGGGCGTCGAAGGCCTCTCGCAAAGGCTCCGCATCGGCGCCTTGCAGGGCGCCGTGCGCCTCTTGGATGTGCTGCGCACGGTGCTCGCCGTCGATGAGCGTCGCGGCGAGCAACGAGAGCCCGCGCCACCACGGCGAGTTGGAGGCGCGCGCGTCGGCGATGCAGCGTCGCAGCAGTGCATTGCGCTGGCCGAGGTCGGGGGTCCGGGCCGCGGCGAGGAGCCCAGCGCACACGCGCACCGATGGTCGTCCATCGGGCTCCGCGAAGGCGTTGCGGCCACGCGCCGACTCGATGAAGCAGCGATTGCGGTGGGCGGCCGTTGCGGGGGCGCCTTCCAGGCGCACGAGCGTCCGCTCGAAGTTGGCATCGTCACCGATCAGCCACTGGCTGAAGGCGACGGCCACCAGCGGATCGCCGTTGAGGTAGGCGATAGCACTGTCGTCGAAGGCGTGGACGCGCTCGCAGATCCGGCGCACGGCGCCGGCGTCCCCGCGATGCATCGCCAGCGCGAGCGAGACGCGATAGCGATGATAGAGCGCAATCGACGGATCCCCGCCCAGCACCGCCGCTACGCGCTCGAAGCGCTCCTCGTCGACCGCGGCGCAGCGAGCGACGGCGATGTACGTGCCGCAGACGTCGCGCAACGCGCGCTGCGCGCTCGTTCGATCGCCGTCCGCCCACGCGTCGTCTGCTGCCAGCGTGGCCTCGGCCGTGTCGATGCGCCCCAGCTCGAGTGCCACGGTTACCACGATCGCGGTCAAGCGCGAGCGAAGATCGGCGGGCGTGGCGGCATCGACGCGCGACCAGACGATCAGCGCCTCGTCGAGGATCTCTTCCTGCGGAACCATCGCCAGGCGCTTCGCAACGACCGCGCTCCACAGCGGGGGGTAGCGCAGCAGTGTCTCGCGATCGAGCCGCATGATGGCGCGCACGAGATCTCGATCGTCGTACGTCGTGAAACCGTCAGCCATGGCGATTGCCGCCGCGGCGCTCTCGTTGTCCTCGAGCGCGAAATACAGCGCGGCCGCGCGCAGCGGCGCCCCTTGCGCGCGCAGCGCGTCCGCGAGGCGTACGCGCATTTCGATCAGCGCAGCGCCGCGCGCGCGGAGCAGTGCGTCACGCAGCAACGGGTGGACTTCGCAACGTTCAGCTCCCGCCGGCACGACCAGACAGCACCGTTGGAGCATCTCCGCGATGGTGGCCATCTCTACGCCGCATTCGCGCAGCAGACGGACGTCGCCGAGTCGTCTGTCGACGCTCGCGACGCACGCCAGGATCGTCGCGATGACGCGCTCGCCCAACTGGCCCAGCACCTCATCGAGCAGATACTCGTCAAGCGCCTCGAACTCGGCGTACTCGAGGCGCGCGAGGACCTCGCTCAGCGGAGCGGTCTGCGCCAAGCGCGCGAGCATCGAGATGACGATCGGCCAGCCCTCGGTCAATGCCTCCACGCGGGCGATGGTTGCGCCATCCCACGTCCCCAACAGTGCCGCCACCTCGTCGTGGTTGAGCCGCAAGTCGTCGATGCCCACAAACGCGCTCTCGTCGGGACCGGCGATGCGCGCGTAGCGTAGTGGAAGGCGCACACGCGAGCAGATGACCACGCGCAACGGTGCGCCGTGCACGGAAAGCAGCGAGGCAACGACCTCACGCGCCTCGCGCTCGTCGGCCAAGGCCTCCGCGTTTTCGAGCAAGAGCGTCATCGGCGACGAGAGCATCGAGAGGTGGCCGCGAAGCGCCGCTACGTGAGCGGCGAGCGCAGGGGCGCTGGGAGCCTCGGAGGGCGCACGCAGTGCCGCGTCGAGACGGGCGAGCATCTCGGCCGCGCCGCGCACGCCGAAGCAATCGCAGACGGCGACAGCAGGTTGGCCCTCGAGATACTGGCGCGCAAGCGTCGACTTGCCGTATCCGGCGGGCGCCACGATGCGAACCAGACGCGGGCGCATCCCGCGCAGGCGCATCAGCAGATCGTCACGGCTCGTCGTGGTCAGAAGTGAACGAAGTATGGGACCGCTCCTGTAATGGCGCCGTAATGCCCGTCGAGTACCATATCGGTGCCTGGGCCGCGTTTACGTACACGGCCTGGCCGGGGTTTCAAAAGCAGGAAACTACCGTAACCAGTACGGCCGTCCGGTCCTTGGGGGAGGAGCGGACGGCCGTATGGTTCTCGCAATTCCGGCGCAAAGCGCGCTACGTGAGCGGCTGCGCCTGGAACTGGGCGAGCTTCTCCAGAAAGGCCCGCTCGAAGTGGTCGAGGTCGTTCGCGCTGCGGCAGGTCACCCAGTTCCCCTCCTGGACCGCAGGCTGGTCGCGGTAGAGTCCCCCCGCGTTACGGATGTCGTCGGCGATCGATGGTGCCCCCGTGAGCGTACGGCCGCGCACGATCTGTGCCGAGATGAGCACCTGAGCGCCGTGGCCGATCGTGGCGATCGGCTTGCGTTCGTTGTCCAGCTCCTTAACGAGCTTGAGGATGCCTTTGTGGGTGCGAATGCGGTCCGGACTTACGCCGCCGGGTACGAGCGCGGCGTCGAAGTCCTGTGCGGCGACCTCGTCGACGGCGACATCGGCCTGCAGGGTACCGGCAGCCTCGAGACCTCGGCGGCCGCGCAACCCGCGGCTCTTCGACTCCTCGTTCGGCCCCACGATGGTCACCGTGGCCCCCGCCTCTTCGAGCAGGCGCTTGGGCTCGGTCACCTCGATCTCCTCGAACCCGTCGCCGACCAAAACGGCCACATGCTTTCCAACCATCCCTTGCACTCCGATTGCCCCCTCCTCTAAGATGACGAGCGTCACCGGACCCGGTCCTGGCGACGCAGCCGCCTCTCTTACCGACGCCCGGTAGGCAAGTCCTTCCCGGGAAATGTGCCCGGCCAAGCGTGACGCGGAGCAATGAGCACGTCTGCGTCCTCCACTCGCACGTCATAGGCGGCGACGCCTCCGAAGGCGCCGAGCGTGGCAGCTCCCGTCTTCAGGTCGAAGTTCCAGGCATGCCATGCGCAGGTAACAGTCTCTCCATCGAGCCGGCCTTCCGACAGCGGCATGCCCTGATGCGGACAGGTATCGTCGAGAGCGAACCAGCCGCGCTCGGTGTGGAAGAGGGCGACAAGCCGCCCGCCTACTTTCACCGCCATCCCCTCGCCAACGGGGAGGTCGTCGACGGTCGCGACGCGCACGTATCCGGACATCGAGGCCACGCTTTCGCCGCAGGCTGACGCGACCCTACACGGAATTGCATCCTCACGATGCTCAACGCATACCGCCAATGGCTCGAGAACGAGCAGAAGACGCTCGGCAACGCAGCCCACCACGCCTATTCGTTCGGCCAGGCCAATATGGCAAAGCGCGCCATCGAACAGCTCGATCACGCCTTGGAGGGAAGCATCGTCCTGGATGCCCTTCCTCCCCAGGCGGCACGCGAGGCCTTGGCCGATCTCCAGGCTCTCGGCGCTCCCACCCCAGCGCTGGAGTCCCTCGCCGGGGCGCTGCGCCGGGCCTTGCACGGCGAAGCCTGAACGGGTATACTTCTACGGTCGCCGGCCCGGACTCACCCGCTGCGTTCTCGCACGGGAGCCTGGAGCCGAAGCGAGCCCATCCTTGAATAAGGAGCATACCGGCGTGCCGTTAACCAAAGAGCGCAAGCAAGAGATCGTCGAGAAGTTCGGCGCATCGGCGACGGACACGGGTTCCGCCTCCGTCCAGATCGCGATGCTGACCGATTCCATCAACCACCTCAACGAGCATCTGAAGATTCACAAGAAGGATCATCACAGCCGCCGCGGGCTGCTCATGCAAGTAGGCCAGCGCCGCCGCCTGCTCAACTACCTTGCGCAAACCAACCTCGAGAAGTATCGTTCGCTGATCGCCGAGTTGGGTCTGCGCCGCTAGCGCACCGTTCGCGGGGCGCCTCCGCCAAGGGCCTTCGCGCCCAGGCGTCGAAGCGCGCCCCGTTTGAACCAAACGCAATCGCATCATGCCGGGCGTCGCCCGGCACCGCAGTAGGAGAATTTCGTGTCTGAACCCTTGTCCGCTTCCATGGACCTGGGCGGGCGCAAGCTTACCATCGAGACCGGCGAGCTTGCTAAACAGGCCGGGGGAAGCGCACTCGTGCGCTTCGGCGACAACGTCGTCCTGGCCGCCGTCACCGCCTCCAACAACCCCCGCGAGGGGATCGACTTCTTCCCCCTCACCGTAGACTACGAAGAGCGCATGTACTCCGCCGGCAAGATCCCCGGCGGCTACATCAAGCGCGAGGGGCGCCCCACCGAACACGCCATTTTGAGCGCTCGTCAGATCGATCGTCCGATCCGTCCGCTCTTTCCCGACGGCTTCCGCAACGAGATCCAAGTGATCGTCACGGTGCTCGCCAACGACCCGCAAGTCGACTCCGACGTGCTGGGTCAGGTGGCCGCCGGCGCCGCGCTGGCGTTCTCCGACATCCCCTTCCCGCACACCGTCGCCGGCCTGCGCGTCGGATACGTGGACGGCGAATATATCGTCAACCCCACGATCGCACAGATCGAAGAGGGTCTGATGGACATCGTCGTCGCCGGCACCAAAGATGCCGTGATGATGGTGGAAGGCGGCGGCAATGAGATCAGCGAGGAGCAGATCCTCGGCGCTGTCGAGTTCGGCCACGAACACGTCAAGAAGATCGTCGCGCTGATCGACGGCCTGGCGAAGAAGGTCGGCAAGCCTAAGCGCGAGTTCACCCTCTTCCTGCCCAACGAAGATCTCGATGCCTGGGTGCGCAAGACGTTCGCGAAGGACGTCGCCAAGGCCATGCGCGTGGTCGACAAGCAGGAGCGCAACGCGGCGTTCGACGCCATCTCCAAGCAGGCCGCGCTCGAACGGCTCGAGGCCAAGAAGCCCAAGCACTATGAGGAGCTCAAGAGCCTCCTCGAGAGCAGCAAGGACTTCGACCGCATCATCAAGGCGATGGAAGAGGGCGAGCTGCGCACGATGGTGGTCGACGAAGGCCTGCGTCCGGACGGCCGCAAGCCCGATGAGATTCGCCCCATCTGGTGCAAAGTCGGCTACTTGCCGCGCGTCCACGGCTCGGGCGTCTTCACCCGCGGCCAGACGCAAGTCATGACCATCTGCACGCTGGGCAGCAAGAGCGACGCGCAGCGCCTCGACACGATCGTGGACGTCGAGGGCAAGCGCTACATGCACTTCTACAACTTCCCGCCGTACTCGGTGGGTGAGACGCGCCCGATGCGCGGCCCCGGACGCCGCGAGATCGGCCAC
>SCQY01000050.1 GCA_004298665.1 bacterium
ATCGCCGTGATGACGACGCACCTGGCCAGCCTCGACTCCGGGCGCGCCTTCATCCACGCCGTTTCGAGCCTGACGTTCAAGCAGATCTCCACGCTTGCCGCACAGCGCGCCGACGGTGCGATCGAGCTGCCGGAGGAAGCGGGACCTATCGTCCGCCCCGCTGCCGCAGGGGACAATCCGGTCCGGCAGCAGACCTCGCCCGAAGAAGCGCTGGACTGGCAGGACGTAAACGGCTGAGTGCGGGTTACCCCGCCGCCGACACCTTGCGTCCGCTGGATACGGGCGTGATCCACGAACGGTAGCGCGGTTCGCGACCGTGCACGGCATTCTCGTAGACGCCCGTGATGCGCTTGGTGACCGGGCCGATCTTTCCGCTGCCGATCGTGCGGCGGTCCAGCGACACGATCGGTGCGATGCCGGCAGCCGAGCCGCAGAGAAAGGCTTCCTGACAGCCGTAGACTTCGGTACGGTCGATCGCGCGTTCGCGTACATCGAGTCCCAGCACGTCGCGCGCGATCTCGATGATCGAGTTGCGCGTGATCCCCTCGAGGATGTTCTGGCTTGCGTCGGGCGTCACTAGCGCATCGTTCTTGATCATGAAGAAGTTCTCGGCGGAGCCTTCGGAGACGTGTCCGTCGGCCGAGAGCATCAGCGCCTCGTCGAAACCGTTCTGCTGGGCTTCGCTCTTGGCGAATGCGGAGTTGACGTAGGCGCCGGTGATCTTGCCGCGCGCGGGAATCGAGCAGTCGTCGACGCGCCGCCAGGAAGAGGTGCAGACGTTGAGGCCGTCTTCGCTGTCGATGTAGCGGTTGAAGGGGATCGCCACGATAGCGAAGGCGTCAAGGACTCCGTGGAGCCGCACGCCGATGTCCTGCCCCGCCTTGTACGCTAGCGGGCGGATGTAGACGTCGCTTTCGAAGCGATTGCGGATGCAGAGCTCGATGGTCGCCTCCACCATCTGATCGACGCTCATGCCGAGATCGATGTCGAGGATCTTCGCCGATTGCGTAATGCGCTCGTAGTGGGGCGCCAAGTGGAGCAGGTAGAGCTCGCGCTCCTCCGCGTTCCAGAAGCCGCGGACGCCTTCGAAGCAGCCGGTGCCGTAGTTGAGGCCGTGCGTGAGCAGGCCGACCTTGGCATCATCGTAGCGGACGTAGCCCTGGTCCTTGGTGTAGACGGTGAGATTCGCGAGCTGGCTGAGTTCCATGGGTGCCCCTCCTGGGCCGCTCGTTCTCCCCGCTCCAGGGCGCGGCCCTCCGTCGCCCGGCAAAAGCTACCTTCCGGAGGGAGATTGGACGCTGTTGGTTAGATGGAAGAAGGCACGGGCGCGCGCGCTGCTCTCCGCGGCGAGACGCTCGAAGGGCACCCCCAGGAGATGCGCGACGAAGGCGGCGATCTCCACGACGTATGCCGGCTCGTTGCGCGTGCCGCGGTGCGGCACGGGCGTCATGTAGGGGCAATCGGTCTCGAACACGAGGTGCTCGGAGCCGACGGCGGTGACCGCCTCCCGAATACCGGCGGCGCTTTTGAACGTCACCGCGCCGCCGATGGCCAGCAGCAGGCCGAACTCTCCCGTCCAGCGGAGCGCATCCTCCACCCCGCCAGTGAAGCAGTGGATCAGTCCAGGGTAGCCTGCGGGAAGCTCCTCGCGCAGGATCTCCGCGAAGTTGCTCTCTGCCTCGCGCTGGTGGAAGACCAGCGGCTTTGCCGCGGCTACGGCGCCGCGGATCTGGCGGCGCAGCACGCGCTGCTGCGTCTCGCGCGGGCTGTGGTCGTAGTGGTAGTCCAGCCCGATCTCGCCCACGGCCACCACGCGCGGGTCACTGCACGCGGCGTCGAGGCGCGCTTCGAGATCGTCGGGGGCGTCCTTGGCTTCGTGCGGGTGGATGCCGAACGTAGCGTAGAGCTCCGGTGCTTCGTCGAACCTGCCGTGCGCCAGCGCGATCGCCGCGCGACTATCTTCAACGTCGCAGCCGATAGCGACGATTGCTTCCACTCCTGCCGCGCGCGCGCGGCGCAGGACCTCGGCGCGATCGCTCTCGTATTCGGCGCCGTGAACGTGGGCGTGGGTATCGATCACCGCAGCGCTAAGCTCCCTCGACCGCCGTCTCCAAGTGCGGAAAGAGCGGGGCGCCTTTGCTCACGTGCGTCCCTTCCGCCGCGACGCCCCAACGCAGCGCATCTGCCCACGGCTGGGCGGGCGTCTGCGCGAAGCCAAGCTGGCGCCACATCTCTTGGCTCTTGGCGGGCATGAACGGATGGAGCAGCACCGCCAGCCAACGCAGACCCTCGCAGAGACGGTACATGCAGGCATTGAGCGCCGCAGTCTCCCCGCGCTTCTTCAGTTCCCACGGCTTCGACTCGTCGATCATCTTATTGAGCGCGGTGACGAGCTGCCAAATGTCCTCGAGGGCGTCGCGGAAGTTGCACGCCGGTACGCTCGCGGCGACGCGGCCGGCCAAGCCGGCGATGGGGAGGTTAGCGGCATCGGCCGGTGCGGGAACGCGTCCGTCGCAATACTTCTCCACCATCGTCAGCGTCCGGTTGAGCAGATTGCCGAGATCGTTGCCGAGATCGGCTTGATAGCGGCGGACGACTGCCTCCTCCGAGAAGTTGAAGTCCTGGCCGAACGGGGCTTCGCGCAGCAAGAAGTAGCGCACGGCGTCTGACGTAAAGCGTTGAGCAATCTCGAAGGGGTCAACCACGTTGCCTTTCGACTTGGACATCTTCTCGTCGTTGAAGGTCAGCCAACCGTTGGCGATCACGCTCGTCGGCTCGGCCAGCCCCAGGCCCCAGAGCACGGCCGGCCAGATGATGGTGTGAAAGCGCGCGATCTCCTTGCCGATGAGATGGACGTTGGCCGGCCAGAGGCGCTCGAAGAGCGCACGCTGCGCAGTATCCGGAGACTCCCAGCCGATGGCGGTGATGTAGTTGAGCAGCGCATCGAACCAGACGTAGATCACGCCTTCGCCGCCGGGGACGGGGATGCCCCAGGAGAGCGTGGCGCGCGTGATCGAGATGTCCTCCAGGCCGCTCTCCAAGATCGCCAGCATCTCGTTGTAGACGCGCTGCGGGCGCACCCACTGCGGGTGGGCCTTGAAGTGCGCCAGCAGGCGCTCGTTGTAGGCGGAGAGACGGAAGAACCAGTCCTGTTCGGAGAGCCACTTCACTTCGCGGCGACACTCCGGGTTCGGACAACGGCCGTCGATCAGCTTCGACTCCGGCCAGAACGTCTCGTCATTGGTGCAGTACCAGCCTTCGTACTTGCCGGGGTAGATGTCGCCGCGCTCGCGCAGGATCTCGAAGGCCCGCTGAACGCCGCGTTCGTGGCGCTCGTCGGTCGTTCGGATGAAGTCGTCGTTCGTAATCTGGTAGGCGTCGAGCAGAGATTTCCAGCGCGGGATCAAGCTGTCGACGAAGGCCTGCGGCTCGAGGCCCGCATTTCGTGCGTTCTCCGCGATCTTCTGACCGTGCTCGTCGGTACCGGTGAGGAAGTGCGCCGTCTCGTGCGTGCAGCGCGTCGTGCGCGCCATGACGTCGGCGGCGACCGTCGTGTAGGCGTGGCCGATGTGCGGGTTGCCGCTGACGTAGTAGATAGGTGTGGTGACGTAGAAAGCGCGCTGGCTCACCGTGTTCTCCTAGGGGGCGATCGTTCGGAATCTTCGTCGTTAGTCGTGCGGGGGTGAGGAGCCTTCCTTGCGCCGCGCGGCCCGCGCATAGAGCGCGCGGCGTTCGCCCAGGCCCGCCGCAGCCAGGCTGCGCGCGATAGCCGAGACGCCCTCCCCGGCGGCCAGGAGCGCGTCGATGCGGTCGTCCACGGTCTCGGAATCCGGCGGCGCGTGGACCGCGGCGCCGCCCCCACCGATGACCAGCACCAGCTCGCCCCGCACCGGGGTAGACAGCCCCGCCAGCACCTCGCGGGGGCTGCCCCACAGCCGCTGCTCGTGGAACTTTGTGTACTCCCGCAGGAGGAAGCAGCGCTCCACCTTTGCGCGCTCGGCGTCGCGCAGAGTCTGCTCGATGCGTCGAGGCGATTCGTACCACGCGCTCGCGCCCGCCGCCGCGGCCGCCTCGCCCAGCGCAGCGAGCCGCGCTCCGGCTGCCCGCGGCACGAAGCCGGCGAAGCGCAGGCCGACGATCGGGAAGCCCGAGATGACGGCCGCGGAGACGAAGGCGCAAGGCCCCGGCAGTACGTCGAACGGGATGCCCGCTTCGCGTGCAGCGGCGATGAGGTCCGCACCGGGATCGCTCACGCCGGGCATCCCCGCGTCGCTCACCACGGCGACCGTCTTTCCGGCATTGGCCAACGCCAGCAGCTTGGGCCCTGCCGTGCGGGCGTTGTGCTCGTGATAGGCGTGGAGCGGCTTCCCCGCGATCTCGAAGCGTGTCAGCAGCTTGCGCGTAACGCGCGTGTCCTCGCAGGCGATGGCATCGGCAGCGCGCAGGGTCTCCAGGGCGCGCAGCGTCAGGTCGCCGAGGTTGCCCAGCGGCGTTGGAACGAGCACGATGCGCCCGGACGGAGCGGAGGCCTCCACGGCGTCTCGTTCGAACAGCCGGGCCATGCGCACCTCTGCCACCGTCGAGCTTCGCGGTCACCTTATCGATTCGGGCATCTTCCAGCGCGTGTTGGAGACGATGGCCGATGCCGACGCGGAGTATACGATCGACGTCTTCGACGTCGGGCACACCAAGGCCGACCCCAGCTATGCGCGCGTGACCGTTTTCGGCTTGGATCCGGAGCCGTTCGCCGCGTTGCTGGATGATCTGCGCGCTACGGGCGCAACGGTGCTCGAGGACGCTGACGCGCGCAGCGAGCCGGCGCCGGCCGGGGGCGTCCTCCCCGAAGACTTCTACGCCACCACGAACCTGGAGACCGAAGTGCGTCTGCGCGGCGAGTGGGTACCGGTTGCGCTCCCGGAGATGGACTGCGCCATCGTGGTGCGGGACGGCCGCCCGATCACCCTCGCTGGTTACGACGTGCGCGCCGGTGAGGCCGTCGTGGTCGGTCACGAAGGGGTGCGCGTCAAGCCGCTCGAGCGCCCACGTAGTCGCGCCGTCTTCGAGTTCATGTCGAGCGCCGTCTCCAGCGAGAAGCCTAAGGAGTCACTGGTCGCTGAGATCGCGCGCGAGCTGCGCGCCTGCCTCGACGGCGGCAAGCGTGTGCTGGTGGTGGGGGGGCCGGCCATCGTGCACACGGGTGCGGCACGCTACCTAGCCGCGCTGATCCGTGAGGGCTACGTCAACGCGCTCTTCGCCGGCAATGCGCTTGCCGTGCACGACATCGAATCGCAGTTTTTCGGCACCTCGCTGGGCGTCGATCTCGACAATGCCTACCCAGTGGAGCACGGCCACGTGCACCACTTGCGCACCGTCAATCGCGTGCGTACCTTCGGCGGCATCCAGGCGGCCATCGATCGCGGTGCGTTGCGCGGCGGAATCATGTACGAGGCCTATCGCACAGGTATTCCCGTGGTACTCGCCGGTTCCATCCGCGACGATGGCCCGCTCCCGGACGTCATCACCGACGTGATGGATGCGCAGAAAGCCATGCGCACCGTCGTGCCGGAGGTGGGTGTAGCGTTGATGATCTGCACGCTGCTGCACTCTATCGCCGTGGGCAACATGCTGCCGGCCAGCGTGCGCGTGGTCAACGTGGACATCAATCCCGCCAGCGTCACCAAGCTCTCCGATCGCGGCTCCTTCCAGACCATCGGCCTGGTGACCGATGCTGCAGCGTTTCTGCGCGAGCTCTGCGCGGCGCTGAAAGTGAGCGTGGAGCCGCCCAGCCCCGCATCACCAGCGGGCAAACTGGCGTAACCACAGGCCGATGACGAAGAATACGCCATTACGCGCAGCCGAGGCGCGGCGCATCGCGCTGGCCGCGCAGGGCTTTGGATCTCGCCATGCGGCAGGCGTACGGCGAAGCACGCTGTTTGCGACGATCGCCCGGCTGGGATTGCTTCAGATCGACTCCGTGAACGTGCTGGTCCGCTCGCATTTCATTCCCGGATTCTCGCGCCTGGGACCATACGACCGCACGCTGCTGGAGACGTTGGCGTACGGGCGATCGGCCAGACTCTTCGAGTATTGGGCCCATGAGGCGTCGCTGCTGCCCTTGGAGACGTTTCCACTGCTGCGCTGGCGCATGGATCGCGCGCAGCGGGCAATCGGCATCTATTCCGGCATCGCGCAGCTGGCGCGCGAGAAGCCGCGTTTCATCGCCAAGGTGCGCGAGACGATCGAGGAGCGCGGGCCGCTGAGCGCCTCGGACTTCGGTGGCGCCAAAGGCGAAGGGGGCTGGTGGGGCTGGAGCGACACGAAACGCGCGCTGGAGTACCTCTTCTGGTCGGGCGCCGTGACGACGGCGAGGCGCCGCAACAGCTTCGAGCGCGTCTACGACCTCGTTGAACGCGTGATTCCCGCCGAGATCATCGCGGCTCCCACGCCGACGGAGGAGCAAGCGCAGCGCGAGCTGCTGCTCGTCTCGGCGCGCGCGCTCGGCGTTGCCACCGAAGCCGACCTGCGGGACTACTTCCGTCTGGACGCACGTGACGCCAAGGCGCGCGTCGCGGAGCTGGTGGAGGACGGCAAGCTGCTCACGGTCTCGATCGAAGGCTGGAAACAGCCGGCCTACCTGGATCCGGAGCGGAAGCTGCCGCGCCGCATGGAGGTGAGTGCGCTGCTCTCGCCTTTCGACTCGTTGATCTGGCATCGTCCGCGCGCTAGCCGTCTCTTTGGTTTCGACTACCGCCTCGAGATCTATACGCCTTCGCACAAGCGGGTCCACGGCTACTACGTGCTTCCGTACCTGCTGAACGGCGCGCTTGTCGCACGGGTCGATATGAAGGCAGATCGCGCCGCGAGGAAGCTCGTGGTGCACGCGGTCCACGTCGAGGAAGGCGTCGCCAGGAGCGATGTTCTGCCGCACCTCGAGAAGGATCTTCAGGCGATGGCGGAATGGCTGGGTCTAGAGAGCGTCTCGCTTCCGCCGTTTATGGGTTCTCGCCAATGTCGAGAGCCGCGTGCTCGAGCGCTTCGATAAAGGCGCGCGCAGCAGGCGTAGGCTCCCGGTCCCGGCGGCGGATCACGCTTACCGCGCGCTCGATCGAGAGGTCGCTGAGGTTGATGGTCGCCAGGCCTTTGGCTTCCACCTGCGTCAGCGAGGAGACCCACGCGATGCCTAATCCTACTTTGACCGCGGCACGGATCGCTTCAGCGCTGCCGATCTCGATCGTGTGCTCGAATGTGACGCCGGTCTGAGCGAGTGCTGCGCTCACTGCCTCACGCATCCCCGAGCCGGGCTCGCGCAGGATCAGTGTCTCGCCTTTCAGCGCGGCGGCGGCCACGGTGCGTTCGGCAAGCGGGTGGTCCGCCGAGACGATGCAGCGCAGCACGTCGCGGTAGAATGGCGAGACCAAGATCTCGGGGTGTTGAACGGCCACCTCGATAACCCCCACGTCGGCCAACTCATCGAGCACCGCTTCGACGACGGCGCTGCTGTAGCCGATCTGCAAGCTGACGGTGAGCGCGGGGTGGGTGTGCCGTAGATTCGCAAGCGCGAGTGGGGCGAGGAACGCGCCCGCCGTGAGGCTCGCGCCGACGGTAAGTCGCCCGCCCATGCCGGCGCGGTAGTCGGCTACGATTTTCGTGGCGCGTTCGCTCTCGGTCCGAATGCGCCGCCCGACGCGTGCCAGCTCATGCCCGAGCGGCGTGGCGCTGATCGCGCGCCCGTGCTTCGTCACGAGCGGCAGCCCGCACTCCAGCGCCAGCCCCTCGACCTGCTGTGAGATCGCCGACTCGCCGACGCCCAGACGCTCCGCCGCCTTGTAGAAACTTTCTGTTTCGACCGCATGCGAGAGCACGATGAGCCGATCGAGGTCTATCCCACGCTGCGCCATGACACGTAGCCGCCGTCATCGTACTGTGGCATGGGGAGATCGTACCCAGCCGGGTCGCCGTGCTACCGCACGCAACGCTCGCTTGCCATGGGCTATTCGCGGGATCGTCATGGGGTATTCCTACCTGTGGAACGGTAGTATGCCCGCACTGCTCAACCCACGCCCCTGGGCGGCGTAGCCCGCGCAGACGGATAGCGGCGTGCACGATTGGTCGCCCAGATCGCGAGACTCGGGCGAACGGCAGCATAGTCCGCTTCATGCCGGCAGTGTCGTCTGAACTGCGCATTCATGCGCGGTGTCGAGAGTGATCGTCCCCTCGCGTGAGGTGAGCAGAACGCGAACGCCGGCGGCGCGCAGCCGTGCCAGTGCCTGCGGTGAGGGCAGGCCGTAGGGATTGCGCAGACCGACGGAGGCGATGGCGATGCGCGGGCGCACGATCGCCAAGAACGCGGCGCTCGAAGAGTAGCCGCTGCCGTGGTGGCCCACCACCAGTACGTCGGCGCGCAGCTCGTCCGGCGGATAGGCGTCGATGAGCGCGCGCTCCTCCTCGCTCTCGGCGTCGCCCATGATCAACGCCGTGCAGTTGGCAGCACGCACGCGTACGATCAGCGAATCGTTGTCCACGTCGTCGTGCGTGTTGCGCAGCGGCTGCGCGAAGGGTGCGAGGATCGCCACCTCCGCGTCGCCTGTACGCCAGGCGGCGCCTGCGCGCAGGTGCGCCACCGGCACGCGCGCCGCCTCGGCATCGCGCAGCAGCGCGCCGAAGGCGCCGTGCGCGGACCAGCCGCCGTCGATCAGGCGATCGACGCGCAGCGCCGCCATCAGCGCCGAGAACCCGGCGAAGTGATCCTCGTGCGGATGGGAGACCACCAGCGCGTCGACGCGATGGATGCCAGCGCGAACCAGGGACGGGACCAGCGTTCGGGGTCCCTGCTGTGCCGGCGCGCCGTCGACCATCGTGGCATGGCCGCGCGAGAGTACTGCGACCGCTTGCCCTTGGCCCACGTCGAGCGCGACGATGCGCGTGTCGCCTGCGCCCGGGCGGGGCGGCCACAGACAGAGCGCCGCCGCCGCGAGCACGCAGGCGAGCGCCGTGCGCGTGCGCCGCAGGCCCAGCCATAGCGCCGTAGCGTCGTAGACGGCGATTGCCCACCAAGGCGGAGGCGTGGCCACGAGGTGCGCGTACGGGAGCGCCGAGATCGCGCGCACCACGCCGAGGATCCAACCGCATGCCAGCGCGGCAAGCGGCGCGAACAGCGGGTTGGCTACCGTCAGCATGCCGAAGCCCAAAGCCGGCGCGACCATCGGCACCACCAGTGCGTTGGCCAGCGGTGCGTACGGCGCGAGCTGGAGAAAGAACGCGGCCTGAAGCGGCCAGACCCCGATCTGCGTGGCCAGCGTCAAGGCCACGCCCTCACGCAGCAGGTGCGGCATGCGCAAGCCTTCGAGCGAGCGTGCGATCGGTGACGCGAAGAGCGCGATCGCGCCTACGCATGAGAACGACAGCAGGAACGAGGCGCTGCCTGTGCTCCACGGTTCCCAGAGCGTCACCACGATGGCCGCCACGGCGATCGCCTCCGGGCCCAACGGAGCGCGTCCGCCGGCGCGCGCGATCAATGCGCACGCGGCCATGACGCCGGCACGAACGGCCGGCAGATGGGCGCCGGAGAACGTCACGAAGAGCGCCACGCCCAGCAGCGCCAGCAAGGATGCGGCGATCCGCCCCGCGCCGAGCGCCTCGCACGCAATGAGCAGCAGTGCGGCGAAGGCGCCCAAGTGCAATCCGGCGGTGACCAGCACGTGCGTGGTGCCCGTTTCGGAGAAGGCTGCGGCAGCGTCTGCATCGAGCGCGCCGCGCTCGCCCACCATCGCTCCGTCGAGCAGCGCGGCAGCGGGCTGCGGCAGCGTCTCCAGGCGCAAGCGCACCCATGCGCGAACGCGCGTTGCGATCGCCGTGGCGCCTTGCCCCTGCTCGCGCGTCACGATACGACCGTCGAGCAGCGCCGCGACCCCGCGCGTTCGCAGCCGTGCGGAACGAAGTAAACGTCCGCGTACCGTGACGTGTTCGGCCGCTCGCACGCTGCCGTGCGCACGTACTTCGAGCGTGCCGAACGCCGTTCGCGCGAGCGTGAAGGCGGTACGCTCGCCCTCGGGTGCCTCGACGACGATGCCGCTCACGGTGACGAGGCCGTGCGGCAGTGCGCGGACCGCGGGATCGCGCCATGCGGTATCGAAGGCGGCGACCACCAGGGCAACTCCAACGGCGAAGAGAATCGTTCGCCGGCCGTAGCGGGCGGCGGCCGCCAGGGCGAGGGCGAACCCCAGCGCCCAGGGCGGCGGCATCAAGGAGCCCGCGATGCACGCGGCGGCGAGGGCCGGCAACCAGAGACGCATAGATGCCCTCTGCGCAGTGTGAACCGGCGTCAAGACGACAGGAGCGAGTGTTTGCGGATCATCGTCACCGGCGGAGCCGGTTTTATCGGGTCGCACATCGTCGACCGGTATATCGTGGAGGGTCACGACGTGGTCGTCGTCGACAACCTCTGGGATCACGGCGGCGGCCGCCGTGAGAACGTCAACGCGCGTGCGAGCTTCGTGCACATGGACATCCGCGACCAAGAGCTCACGCGCGTCTTCCAGGACTTCAAGCCCGAGGTCATCTCGCACCACGCTGCCCAGCACAGCGTGGCGATCTCCGCGCGCGATCCCGTCTTTGACGCCCAAGTCAACGTCGTGGGCCTGCTCAACGTCCTGGTCAACGCGGCGAAAGCCGGCACCCGCAAGGTGATCTTTGCTTCCAGCGGGGCCACGTTCGGCACGCCCGATCGCCTGCCGATGGACGAGACGACGCCTCAACGCCCGGAATCACCGTACGGCATCACCAAGATGGTTGCCGAGCACTACCTGCGCTTCTTCAAAGCGCAGCACGGGCTGGAGTACACGGCGCTGCGTTATGGCAACGTCTTCGGCCCGCGCCAGGATCCCAACGGCGAGGCGGGCGTGATCTCCATCTTCATCGGTAAGTTCTTAGCCAAGGAAGGAGTGCGCATCGACTGGGACGGCGAGCAGACGCGCGACTACGTCTACGTGCGCGACGTGGCTGAGGCCAACGTCTTGGCCCTCGACCGGGCGAACGGCGAATGTCTCTGCATCGGAACCGGGAAGCGCACCAGCGTGAATCAGATCTATCTCTCGCTGGCGAACATCACGAACTTCCAGGCGCCCATCACCCATGCGCCGCAGCGTCCCGGAGATGCGCGCGATGCTCAGTTCAACGCGATGCGCGCGCGCGATATCCTCGGCTGGACGCCGCAGACCAAGCTGCTGGACGGGATGCGCGAGACGGTGGAGTACTTCCGTAAGCTCTAGCTAAGGCAAGCGTGCTTCGATGCGCACGAGCGCAATGCGTGCCGATCTCTTGCGTGCGTGGAGGCGCAGCGTCTCCCCGTCTTCCAGGCGCAGCGTGTCGCCCGCACTCAGGTACTCGCGGACGTTGGGCGGCGCAGCTTCGACGACGAGGTTTCCTTCGAAGACGAAGACGAAGCGGGCTGCCGCACCGGACAACTCCAACGGGCGCCGGCCTATGGAGAGCTCCACGACCGCATGCGTACAGTCGCTGCGCCGCGTCATCACGTTGAAATCGCGCACGGGACCATCGATCAGCTGGCACTCCACGGTCAGCTCTCCTGGAAACGGAAAGGGCCGGAACGGACGATCGAGCACGGCGCGCTCGCCGTTCGAGAGTTCCAGAGTAACGCCGCGACCCTCGAGCGGCACGATGGTGCGGTCGTAGCCCGTGAAGTCCGAGAAGGGACCGCCGGTCTCGATGGTGGCAACGGAGAGGCGCCACTGCGGCGCACCCTCGCTCGGAAAGACGGCGATCTCGTGCGTGGTGCCGCCGCCGTTCCTCCACGGCATGGCGCGGTACGAGGCGCTGCGCAGCACCGTGATTGTCCGGTGAGTCATCGGCCTCAGCCGGCCTCCGTTGCGCTGCGCTCGAGCGCGGCGATCTTCGCGATGAGCGCATTGGCGGTTGCCGCGGGAATGCCGTCGTGGACGAGGTCGCGCACCTCGAATGCAGCCCTCCCCGCGGCGATCACGCGCCAGCTGCCGTGCGCCCGCTTCACGAGCGACTCGCCGTTGTTCGCGCCGGACGACCAATCGGCGATTGCGTAGTTGTCCACCACGGCCACACGGTCGACGGCGGGAATGAGCTGATGGTGCTGCACGTTGATCGCGTAGCGGACGACCGCGCCGGCGATCTGGTCGTCCGTCGCCGGGGCGGCCCAGGCGCGGCCCGATAGGAGCGGCGCCAGCAGCAGGGTCAACAGCAAGGCTCTCATTGTCGCCTGCTTGCCGATGGCGCGCTTCTTTGCCTGCGCGTTCCGCGCGCGGCCGATCCGTGAAAGGAGCAGTCCTCCCGGCGTCGGGAAGCCCCGTCCATGACGCACGAGGTCTTCAACCAGCCGCCGCCGCTGGTGGACTACGACCTCTTCGGCGAGGATGCGGCACTCGTCGAGGGCGTCGAGTGCTTCGACGCCGGCTGGGCACGCAAGTCTCTCCACGCATTGGGCCGTCTAGCGGGCACGGAGGAGGCGATGCGCTGGGGCAGCGAGGCCAACGCCAACGCTCCGGTGCTGCGCACGCATGATCGATTCGGCCATCGCGTCGACGAAGTCGAGTTCCACCCGTCTTGGCACCGGCTGATGGAGACGGCCGTGGCCCACGGCCTCCACGCCTCATCGTGGCGTGAGCCCGGTCCCGGGGCGCACGTGGCGCGGGCCGCTGCCTTTGCCGTGTGGTCGCAAGTGGAATCGGGGCACGGCTGTCCGATCTCCATGACGCATGCCGCCGTCCCAGCGCTGAGAGTGCAGCCTAGTCTCGCGGAGATCTGGGAGCCGCGTTTCACGTCCCTGACGTACGATCCGGACTTGCGCGCACCGCAGCAGAAGAGCGGCGCCCTCTGCGGGATGGCGATGACGGAGAAGCAAGGCGGCTCCGACGTGCGCGCCAACACGACCAAGGCGCAGCCGGCGCCGCGCAGTGGTCCCGGCGCGGAGTACCGCCTGACCGGCCACAAGTGGTTCTGCTCGGCGCCCATGTGCGACGCGTTCCTGGTATTGGCGCAGGCCCCCGGCGGACTCTCGTGCTTTCTGCTGCCGCGCGTGCTTCCCGACGGAACGCGCAACGCGTTTCGCATACAACGGCTCAAAGAGAAGCTCGGCAATCGCTCCAACGCCTCGAGCGAAGTGGAGTTCGAAGATGCTGCGGCCTGGCTGATCGGCGAGGAGGGGCGCGGCGTGCAGACGATCATCGAGATGGTCAACCACACGCGTCTGGACTGCATCATCGGCAGCGCTGCGCTGATGCGTCAAGCGCTGGCACAGGCGGCGCATCATGCCGCCCATCGCGCGGCGTTTGGGAAGCGTCTGATCGAGCAGCCGCTGATGCGCGACGTCCTAGCCGATCTCGCACTGGAGAGCGAAGCCGCAACGTGGCTGATGCTGCGGCTTGCCGCTTCGTGCGACCGCGCCGTCGACCAGGAACAGGAGGCGGCGTTCAAGCGCGTTGCCACGGCCGTTGGCAAGTTCTGGGTCTGTAAGCGCGCGCCCGCGCACATCTACGAGGCGCTGGAGTGTCTAGGCGGCAACGGGTATGTGGAAGAGTCGATCCTCCCGCGCCTCTATCGCGAGGCCCCCGTCAACGCCGTCTGGGAGGGCTCCGGTAACGTTATCGCGCTCGACGTCCTGCGCGCCCTCAACAAGGAGCCCGAGACGCTGGCCGCGTTCATCGCGGAGCTGCGCGAGGCCGCCGGTGCCAACGGGTGCCTCGACGCGGCGATCGCGCGCCTCGAGCACGATTTGGTCAACCGCCACGACATGGAGACGCGCGCGCGGCGGGTCATCGAGCAGATGGCCTTGACGCTGCAAGCTGCGCTGCTGGTGCGCCATGCGCCGGCGGCGGTTGCCGATGCCTTCTGCACCAGCCGCTTGGGCGGTGACTGGGGGCGCACCTTCGGCACGCTGCCGCACGGCTTGGGCTATGAGACGATCCTCGAGCGCGCCCGCCCCAAGTCTCCCGCGCTTAGCTTACGACCAAGTTGAGCAGCTTATCCGGCACGTAGATGCGCTTGCGCACCGGCTTGCCGTTGATCTGCAGCTGCACGGTCGGCTCCTGAAGCGCCAGCGCAGCCACCGTCGCTTCGGTGGTCCGCGGAGCCACTTGGAGACGCGCACGTACCTTGCCGTTGACCTGGATCACGACCGTGACTTCGTCGAGCGCTAGTACGTCGGTGCAGGGCTGTGGAAAGGTCTGCAGGTGGACGCTCTCCCGGCCGCCCATGCGTTGCCATAACTCCTCGGCGATGTGTGGGGCGAAGGGTGCCAAAGCCAGCATCGTACCACGCAGAACCTGCAGGTAGACGACGTTCTCTTCACCCCCAGCCGTGCGCGAGAGATCGGTGAGCGCGTTGAGCACTTCGTCCAGCCTGGCAACGGTCGTATTGAAATGGAAGCGCCGCGAGTTGGTTTCGTCCAGCGCGTTCTTGAAGGCCACGTGGAGCGCGCGCAGCAGCGCCTTCTCTTGGGGCGTGACGGCGTTGGGGACGAGATCGACGGGCAGCTCACGCAGGTGCGGCGCAGCCGCATCGGCCAAGCGCCAGATACGGTTCAAGAAGCGCACGCGCCCTTGGATGCCTGTGTCCGTCCAGTCGGTGACGTCCTCCGGCGGCCCCGCGGCGAGCAGGAAGAGGCGCATCGCGTCGACGCCGTGCTTCTCAACGGTAGCGTCGATACCCACCACATTGCCCCTGCTCTTGGACATCTTTTCGCCGCCGTAGATCAGCGTGCCCTGATTGAACAAGCGCGTGAAGGGCTCGCTGCCGTCCACCATGCCCATGTCGCGGCAGACGCGGTAAAAGAAGCGCGCGTACAGCAAGTGGAGCACGGCGTGCTCGGCGCCGCCGATGTACTGGTCCACCGGCATCCAGTGCTTGGCCGACGCCGCCGAGAACGGTTCCGTGGCATTATGCGGATCGAGATAGCGCAAATAGTACCACGAAGAATCCATGAACGTGTCCATGGTATCGCTCTCGCGGCGCGCGAGCTTTCCGCAGATGGGGCACGTCGTACGCACGAAGGCCTCGTCTCGTGCTAGCGGTGAGCCTTCGCCGGTGATCGGAATGTTGGTGGGCAGCACCACGGGCAACTGATCGTAGGGCACGGGCTGCTCGCCGTGCTCCTCACAGTAGACGATGGGGATGGGCGTGCCCCAGTAGCGCTGCCGGGAGAGCAGCCAGTCGCGGAAGCGGTAGTTGACCGTTCGCTCGCCGATGCCCATCTGCGATAGGCGATCGCCGATGGCGCGCAGGCCGCGCTTCGAGGCCATGCCCGTGAAGTCGCCGCTGGCGATCATCCGGCCCTCGCCCACGTATGCTTCGCGCAGCGTCTCCGCTTCCGTCGTGCCGGGCGGCACAATCACCTGGATCACGGGAAGCCCGTGCTTGCGCGCGAACTCGAAGTCACGCTCGTCGTGCGCGGGAACGCCCATGACGGCACCCGTGCCGTATTCCGCCAGCACGTAGTTGGTGACCCAGATCGGCACGCGCTCATGGGAGAGCGGGTTCACCGCGTAGATCCCGGTGAAGACGCCGTCCTTCTCCATGAGCGAGGTACGCTCGAGCTCGCTCTTGTGCTTGACGCCTTCGATGAAGCGCTCGATCTCGCCGCGGCGTTTGCTCGCCTCCAGCAGCCTAGCCACCAAGGGGTGCTCGGCGGCGATGGCCAGGAACGTAACGCCAAACGTCGTGTCCGGGCGCGTGGTGAAGACGCGAATGCGCTCCTCGAGGCGCTCTACCTCGAAGGAGAACGTAACGCCTTCGCTGCGCCCGATCCAGTTGCGCTGCATCGTCTTGATGCGCTCGGGCCAGCCGGGGAGATCGTCCAGGCCGGCTAGCAGCTCGTCGGCGTAGGCGGTGATCTTCAAGAACCACTGCGAGAGATTGCGGCGCTCCACTTGGCTGCCGCAGCGCCAGCAGACGCCGCCTTCGGCCTGCTCGTTGGCCAGCACCGTCTGATCCTTGGGGCACCAGTTGACGGGCGCCTCGCGCTTGTAGGCCAAGCCGCGCTCATACATCTTGAGGAAGAACCACTGGTTCCAGCGGTAGTACTCGGGATCGCAGCTTGCGATCTCGCGCGACCAGTCGTAGGAGGTGCCCAGCAGCCGGAGCTGACGCTGCATGTTGGCGATGTTCTGGCGCGTCCACTTTGCGGGATCGATACCGCGCTGGATGGCGGCGTTCTCCGCGGGGAGTCCGAAGGCGTCCCAGCCCATGGGGTGGATCACGTTGTAGCCTTGCATGCGCATCATGCGCGCCACGGCGTCGCCCAGCGTGTAGTTCTTGGCATGGCCGACGTGCAGATCGCCCGAGGGATACGGCAGCATCTCCAGCGTGTAGTAGGTGGGTTTCGGCGAGTCGTCGAGGGCGCGGTAGAGCGCACGCTCTTCCCAGTGCCTCTGCCAATGGCGCTCGATCGATGCGTGGTCGTACGTCTGGGGCGGGGTCATCTCGGTCATAGCGGGTCCGTTTCGCCTCCGGAGCCCCCAGTGCTTGCCGATCGCCCAAAGGCGCGCAGAGAGAGGCGTATGCGCTCTCTCGCCTTCGCCTTCCGCGCCGTTGGCGCGCTCCTCGTTCTTCTCGTCATCCTGCTGGTGGCACGCTTCGGCCTGGCCTGGCCGCCCGCGCCGCGGACGGCAACCCGCCCCGCATCGGTCGTGCATCCGCTGGAGCGCCGCAGTGCGGCGCCCGTCTCCGCAGCCGTCGTCTACGTGGCCGGCGCGGTGGCGCGGCCGGGGCTGATCACGCTGCCCGCGGGGTCGCGCGTCGCCGCCGCCGTCACCCGAGCCGGGCCGCGTCCCGACGGTGATCTCGTGGCCGTCAATCTCGCGGCGCGCGTGGAGGATGGAGAAGAGATCGTGGTGCCGATGCGCGGCACGCAAGCCGCCGCCGCACGAACCGCCGAGCGCGGCCAACGGGCCTCGGGTGGCCGCCGCCGGCGCCGCGGCGCCCCGCCTTCGGAGCCCGTCTCGCTCAACCGGGCCGATGCCCATGCGCTTGCCGTGGTCCCTGGGATCGACGCGCAGGTGGCCGCGCGTATCATTGCCTATCGTGAAACCTATGGTCCCTTTGCGGCCGTCGACGACCTGCTCGACGTCGCCGGAGTCACCGAAGGATCGCTCGCCCGCGCAGCGCCGTACCTGCGGCCGTGACGCGTTTTGTAAAATGTCCCGTAGAGATACGCCGAGAAATCTGCTCCATGGTTACCTCCACGGGCATTGCGGCGGGGGCGGAGACGCGCTCCCTTCCGGAGTTGCTGTTACCTGCATTGCGTGCCGACGTCCCGGAGCTGCTCTGCGAGCGCGTCACGCGGGGCGGCCCCTTCCGCAAGATAGGCTCCGGCGAGGTCCTGCGGCGCGCCCAGCATATCGCGCTGGGGCTGCGCGAGCTCGGCTTACAGCCTGGAGACCGCGTCGCGCTGCTCTCGCCCAACTGCGTCGACTGGATCGTCGCGGACTTGGGTGTTCAGTTCGCCGGCATGGTTACCGTGCCGATCTTCGCCACCCAGGCGGCCGATCAGGTAGCGTACATCATCCGGCATGCTGGTGCGCGCGTGCTCTTCCTGCATGACCAGGCTCAGCGCGTCCAGCTGCTCGCGGCCGGTGCCGAACTCCCGCCGACCTATGTCTTCGGCAGCGAGGGCGTGGAAGGCATCGCGCAGCTCGAGGCGCGCGGCGAGCAACGCGCCGCCGCCGACCCCGACGAGCTGCTGCATCTGGGCGAGGGCATCTCCGGTGACGCACTCTGCACGCTGATCTACACGTCGGGGACTACGGGCGATCCCAAGGGCGTGATGCTCACGCACAGCAACTTCACCAGCAACGTCGTCGACGCGTTCACTGCGGGGATGAGCGGCATGCGGGCAGGAGACGTCGTGCTCTCCGTCCTGCCCGTTGCGCACATCTACGAGCGCATGATCATCTATGGCTATCTCTACGTCCAGTGCTCGGTCTACGTCTGCCATACTCCCGACGAGCTGATCGACGATCTGCGCGAGGTCCATCCGACGTCGATGACGGCCGTTCCGCGCCTCTTCGAGCGCATGCTCTCGGGAATCGTCGGCAAGGCCCGCGAGGAAGGCGGCCTCAAGGCGCGCCTGGTGCCGTGGGCGCTGGCCGCCGGCTGTGCCTACGCGCGGGCCACGCTGGTGGAGCATCGCCGGCCGTCGCTGGGGCAGGCGTTGACGTATGCGCTCGCTCGTGCGCTGGTGTTGAGGAAGATCCCCCCGTTGATGGGGCTCGATCGCCTGCACTTCTTCGTCTCGGGAAGCGCTCCGCTGCACCTCGATACCGCGCTCACGTTCGCCGGCTTGGGCCTGACGATACTCCAGGGCTACGGCCTTACGGAAACCTCACCGGTGGTCTCCGTCAACCCGCTCTCGGAGAACCGTCTGGGCAGCGTGGGACGCGTGATCCCTCACGTCGAGGTCAAGATCGCCGAAGATGGTGAGATCCTCGTGCGCGGCGCAAACGTGATGAGCGGCTACTACTTGAACGATGCGGCGAACGCCGCTGCTTTCACGGACGGCTGGTTCCGTACGGGGGACATCGGGCGCTTCGACGACGATAACTACCTCTACGTGACGGATCGCAAGAAGGAGCTGCTGAAGACCTCGGGCGGCAAGTACCTCTCGCCCGCGCGCATCGAGACGGCACTCAAACGCTCGATCTACATCGCGCAAGTGATGGTGGTCGGCGACGGGCGTCCTCATCCCGCCGCGCTGATCGCGCCGGATTGGAAGCTGGTGCGGGAGCGCATCGGTGCCTCACCGGGCGACCGGACAGAGGACCTGGCTTTGGACCCGCGTGTCGTCCGCCTCTTCGCGCACGAGGTCCACGAGCAGAGCGAGGGGCTCTCGCCCTTCGAGCAGATCCGCCGTTTCACGGTGCTGCCTCGCGATCTGACCGTGGAGGGCGGGGAGCTCTCGCCGACGCTCAAGCTCAAGCGGCGCATCATCGAGCAGCGCTACGCGGCACAGATCGAGCGCGTCTATTCCCAGGCGGTGCCCACGGAGTAGCTGCGCTCCTGCCGGGCCTCGCCCGCGCGCCCTTGACGGGCTCCCTGCCTTGGCGGTACTATGCTAAATAGGGCTATTGATAATTTTATCAGTAATGCTCTGCTGCCGAGCGGGGTATCCTGGATGCCGACCGTACGCACAACGTCGACTTCGCAAGCCGCGCCGCGTTCTCAGGCGCCGGCGCGCGTTCATCATGTTGCCGGATTGAAGAAACGCGAGAGAGTGGAGAGATCATGAGCACGTACCAAGCACCAGTACGAGACATGCAGTTCGTCCTGCGCGAGCTCGCAGGCGCCGAGGAGATCGCGCAGCTCCCCGGCTGCGAGGAGACGCTCGACGTCCTGGATTCGATCCTCGAAGAGGCGGCCGCGTTCGCTACCGGCGTGCTCGACCCGCTCAACGTGAAGGCAGACCGCGAAGGCTGCACGTGGAAAGACGGCGAGGTCACCACGCCCAGCGGCTTCAAGGATGCCTACCGGCAGTTCGCGCAGGCGGGCTGGATCGGGCTTCCCGTCCCTGTGGAGTACGGCGGTCAGGGCTTGCCTTCGCTGCTGCTCGGGCCCACGCTCGAAATGTGGAACGGAGCCAATGTCGGCTTCGCCAACGGCCCGCTGCTCAATCAAGGTGCGATCGAGGCGATCGAGCTGACGGGCTCGGAGGAACAGAAGAAGCTCTACATCCCCAAGCTGGTCTCCGGCACATGGACGGGCACGATGTGTCTCACGGAGCCGCAGGCAGGCTCGGACCTCGCGCAAGTACGCGCTAAAGCGATGCCCGAGGGCGACCACTACCGCATCAGCGGTCAGAAGATCTTCATTACCTTCGGCGAGCACGACATGGCGCAGAACATCGTGCACTTGGTGCTGGCGCGTCTGCCCGACGCACCCGAGGGCACCAAGGGCATCTCGCTCTTCATCGTGCCCAAGTTCCTCGTGAACCCGGACGGCTCGCTCGGTGAGCACAACGACGTCTACTGCGCCGGCATCGAGCATAAGCTCGGCATCAACGGCAATCCCACCTGCACCATGAACTACGGCGAGAAGAACGGCGCGATCGGCTACCTCGTAGGCGAGCCCAACCGCGGCCTCGAGTACATGTTCATCATGATGAATGCGGCGCGTTTCAGCGTCGGCGTGCAGGGCCTGGCGATCGCCGACCGCGCCTACCAGAGCGCCTTGCAGTATGCCAAGGAGCGCGTCCAGAGCCGCGATGTCGCCGCGCGCTCGCCCAAGCCGCAGGAGATCATCAAGCATCCCGACGTGCGGCGCATGCTCATGTGGATGAAGTCTCAGCTCGAGGCGATGCGCGCGCTGGCCTACGTCACCGCCATGTCGCTCGACTTTGCGCACAAGCATCCCGACGAGAAGGTGCGCAGAGAGCATAAGGCCTTCGTCGAATTGATGATCCCCGTTGTCAAGGGCTGGTGCACGGAGACGGCGGTCGACCTCTGCTCGACTGCCCTGCAAGTCTTCGGCGGCATGGGCTACATCGAGGAGACGGGAATCGCGCAGCAGTATCGCGACGTGCGCATCACCACGATCTACGAGGGCACGACCGGCATCCAGGCGCTCGACCTGGTGGGGCGCAAGCTGATCCGCGACATGGGCGCCACAGCCACCGCAGTCATCACGAAGATGAAGAAGTTCGCCAAGGGGCTGGAGGCCGAGGAGAATGCGGAGGTCAAGGTGATTGCGCAGGCGCTTGCGCACGGCGTCGATGCGCTGGCCGACGCTTCGCAGTGGATCGGCATGAACGCCATGGGCGATCCGCACACAGCGTTCGCTTGTTCGGTGCCGTACCTCAAACTGTGGGGCGTGGTTGCCGGCGGCTGGCAGATGGCCCGCGCGGCGCAGATTGCGGCGCACAAGATCGCCGCAGGCGACCGTGAGGCGGACTTCTACAAGGCCAAGCTCGCGACGGCGCGCTTCTACGCGACCAATGTGCTCAGCCAGGACGCCTGGCTGCAGCGGCAGATCAAGGAGAGCTCCGCCGACGTACTTGCGCTCGCCGAGGAACAATTCGATCTCGATCGTAAGCCGACGGTGGTGGCGTGAGATGATGATCCATACGCAGGATCGCGACGGCGTTCGCATCATCACGCACGACAACCCGCCCGTCAACGCGCTCTCCTTCGCGCTCTCCAAGGACCTGCTCGTCGCGGTGAGCGCCGCTGAGAGCGATCCCACCGTGCGCGCGGTGGTCTTCACGGGCGCCAACGGCATCTTCAGCGCAGGGGCCGACGTCAACGACTTCCGCGGCGAGCCCCAGCCGGACGCCAAGTCCGTCCGCGACGTGATCGCCGCCGTCGAACGCGGCGCCAAGACCTACGTCGCCGCCATCGACGGCAACGCCATGGGCGGCGGCCTCGAGCTTTCGCTGGCCTGCGACTACCGCGTCGCCACGCCGCGTTCCAAAGTCGGCTTGCCGGAGATTCGTCTGGGCCTGATCCCGGGTGCCGGCGGTACGCAGCGCCTGCCGCGCTTGATCGGTGCGCAGGCGGCGCTCGACATGATGCTCAAGGGCAAGACCGTCACGGCGGAGGAGGCCAAGAAGAAGGGCATCCTGGACGAGATTGCCGCGGGCGACGTGGTGGAGGCGGCGCTTGCGCTGGTTGCGCGCCTCGCAGCCGGCGAGCCCAAGCGTCGCGTCTCGCAGCGCAAGGTGGAGATCGGCGGCGGCATCCAAGCCTTCGCGCTCCCGTACGTCGTCGCGCAGGCACACAAGATGTGCCCGCCCGAGGAGAAGGGCGGATTCGCCGCCCACAAGCTGGTCGACGCCGTGCAGGCCGCCTTCGAGTTGCCGTTCGCGCGAGGTTTGGCTCGCGAGTTCCGCCTCTTCGACGAGCTCGTGCGCTCCGCACCGGCGCAGGCGCTCATGCACCTCTTCTTCGCCGAGCGAGAGCTGGCGAAAGTTCCCGGCCTGCCGGCCGCGGAGCCGCTGACGATCAAGAAGGCGGGCGTCATCGGTGCCGGCACGATGGGCACCGGAATCGCGATCACGTTCGCCAACGCCGGCATCCCCGTGACGGTGATCGAGCCCAAAGACGAGCAGATCGAGAAGGCCAAGCAGATGGTCTTCGGCATGTTCATGTATCAAGTACAACGCGGCCGCCTGACGCAGGAAGAAGCCTGGAAGCTGGGCCAGTCGATCGCCTTCACCGACGACTACGCCGAGCTCAGCGATGCCGATGTCGTCGTCGAAGCCGTCTTCGAGAGCATGGACGTCAAGCGGCAGGTGTTCCAGAAACTCGACCAGGTGACCAAGCCCGAGGCGATCCTCGCTTCGAACACCTCCACGCTGGACATCGACGCGATGGCCGCGCAGACGGCGCGTCCGGAGAAGGTGCTGGGCCTGCACTTCTTCGCCCCGGCCAACATCATGCAGCTCCTCGAGATCGTGCGCGGCTCGCAGACCTCGCCGCAGACGCTGGCCACGGCGTTCAAGCTGGCCAAGGACCTGCGCAAGATCGGCGTGCTCTCCGCCAACGCCTTCGGCTTCATCGGCAACCGCATGCTCTTCGATTACGCGCGCGAAGTCGTCTCGCTGGCGGAAGAGGGCGTGCCGCCGTATCGCGTGGATGCCGTGCTCAAGGATTTCGGCATGGCGATGGGGCCGTTCGCGATGTTCGATCTGAGCGGCGTGGACGTCTTCTGGCACATCCAGCAGGCGCGGCCGGAGATGGGCGCCGCGCGCACCAAGATCGTCGATCGCATGTACGAGCTCAAGCGGCTTGGCCAGAAGACGGGCGCGGGCTTCTACCGGTATGAGAAGGGCAGCCGCGAGCCCATCCCCGATCCCGAGATCGAGAAGCTCTTCGCGCAGGAGGCTGCCAAGGCGGGCATTGCGCAACGCACCGATGTCTCCGATCAGGAGATCGTCAAGCGCGCCATCTACGCACTGATCAACGCGGGCGCGAACTTGCTCAAGGATGGCGTAGCGTTGCGCCCCGGCGACATCGACATCGTCTACATCTACGGCTACGGCTTCCCGCCGCACCACGGCGGCCCGATGTGGTATGCCGACGAGATCGGTGCGGCCCAGGTCTACGCTGAAGTCACGAGCTTCCGCGAGCGTTTCGGCGCACAGTGGGAGCCCTCGCCGCTGCTCGCCGAGATAGCGCGGAGCGGCAAGAAGCTCGCTGGATATACGAAGGAGTTGGCACATGCGTGAGGCGGTGATCGTCTCGGCAGCACGCACGCCGATCGGTAAGGCTTTTCGCGGCGCGTACAATCAAACCCACGGCGCCACGCTGGCCGGCCACGTGGTGAAGCATGCTATCGAGCGTGCGAACGTTGATCCCGCCGAAGTCGAAGACGTGGTCATGGGGGTTGGCCTTCCCGAAGGCGCCACCGGCAACAACCTCGGCCGCGTCGCTGCCTTGCGCGCGGGCCTGCCCGTATCGGTTCCGGGCACCACGGTCAGCCGCTATTGCGCCTCGGGTTTGCAGGCTATCTCCGTTGCCGCGCAGCGCGTGGTGGTGGACGGCGCCGGGGTGATTGTCGCGGGCGGCTGCGAGTCGATCAGCATGGTGCAGAACGGCATGAACACGCACGGCTTCACCGAGGAGTGGATCTTACGCCACGTGCCCGACGTCTACACGCCGATGCTCTACACGGCCGATTTCGTCGCCAAGAAGTACGACGTTTCGCGCGAGCGCCAGGACGAATATGCGCTGCAGAGCCAGCAGCGTACCGCCGCCGCCCAGGCCGCCCACAAGTTCGATGACGAGATCGTCCCCCTGCGCACGTGGAAGTTCATCGAGAGCAAGGAGACCGGCGAAGCCCGCGAGGAGCAGGTCATGTTGGAGGCCGATGAGGGCAATCGCCCCGATACGACGCTCCAGGGGCTCTCCTCGCTGAAGGGCGTGACCGATCCCGCGTCGACGATCACCGCCGGTAACTCCTCGCAGCTCTCCGACGGCGCCGCAGCGGTGGTGGTTATGGACGCGCAGCTCGCGCAGCGGCGAAACCTCGAGCCACTGGGTTTCTACCGCGGTATGGTAGTCGTAGGCTGCGAGCCGGGCGAGATGGGCATCGGACCCGTCCTCGCCGTGCCCGCGCTCCTCAAGCGCCACAATCTCGGCATCGACGATATCGGCTTGTGGGAGCTCAACGAGGCTTTCGCCGTGCAGACCGTGTACTGCCGCGACACGCTGGGGATTCCCAACGAGATCTTCAACGTCGACGGCGGCGCCGTCTCGATCGGCCATCCCTACGGCATGAGCGGAGCTCGCATGGTCATGCACGCGTTGATCGAAGGAAGACGGCGGAAGGTCAAGCACGTGGTTGTCACCATGTGCATCGGCGGCGGCATGGGCGCCGCGGGATTATTCGAAGTCGCCTGAAGGCGACGCCTGACGAAAGGGGAGGAATGCATGCCGACCGTACGCACGCGCGAAGGAAAGCTCACGCGGATCTCCGCCGCCGAAGTCCTGCGCGGCCCGATCAAGAGCAAGACCGTCTTCCCGGCCCTGCTGCTGCACATGCTCTCGCAGGCTCCCGACCACGGCTACGGCTTGATGCAGCGCATCGAGCGGCTCACCGGTGATCTGCTGCCGGTCAATACCAACACGATCTATCCGTTGCTGCGCCGTCTCGAAGAGCGCGGCTTCGTCAAAGGCAGTTGGGATCACCCCAGCAAACGCGCGCGCCGCGTCTACGAGATCACGGAAAGCGGCCGCGAGCGCTTAGCCTTGATCAAGGGCAACATGCTCCCATATCTGGACATGATTCTCGGTGCGATCGTCAAGTTGAAAAGCGAGCTCTACGGCGAGGCTTCGGTGCAGGCGCCCGCCAAGCCAGTGCCGCCGGCGCCTGCGCGTGCAAAACTGCTCACCCGCTGAGGTATTGCCGCGTTGACATTTGAGAATGTGCTCGTTTCGGCCGAGGCCGGCGTTGCGACCTTGACGATCAACACGCCCCCTGCGAATACGCTCTCCGAGAAGACGGTAGGCGAGGTGAGCCGCGCCTTCGACGAGATCGAGCGCGACGACGGCGTGCGTGCCCTTGTCGTTACGGGTGCCGGAGACCGCGTTTTCGTCGGCGGAGCAGACGTCAACGAGTTCACGCGCGTCGCTTCGCCCGAAGATACCCGCGCCAAGATGCGCAGCGGCGCCGGCCTCTTCCGTCGCATCGAGCTCTTCCCCAAGCCGGTGATCGCAGCGATCAACGGGGTATGCGCCGGCGGCGGCTGCGAGTTCGCCCTCGCCTGCGATCTGCGCATCATGGCGGAATCGGCGACGATCGGCCAGCCTGAGATCAATCTCGGCATCATGCCTGCCTGGGGCGGGACGCAGCGCCTGCCTCGACTGGTGGGGCCGGGCGACGCGCTCATGCTGATGATGTCCGGAGAGACGATCTCCGCGGCGCAAGCCGCGCGCATCGGGTTGGTCAATGAAGTCGTGCCCGCCGGCCGCGCGCTGGCCAGGGCCGTGGAGATCGCGCGTATGCTGGCTGCACGGGCGCCGCTGGCCCTAGCCGCCATCAAGCGTGCCGTGATCAGGGGGCTCGACGAAGGCTACGAAGTTGGCATCGCCTGCGAGCAGGACGAGATGGTCGACCTCTTCGCGAGCGCCGATGCGCGGGAAGGTATCGCGGCGTTTCTCGGCAAGCGGCGCCCTGTCTTCCGCGGCGTCTAGCAGCCTTGGTCTGGTGTGTGATTCATCGCACAATTCTTTACCCGGCCTTGACGAAATGGCGTAGTACTATTCTGCCGTCCGCAGAACGATGAGTACACCGGGACTCGAGCGCGACACCCCTTCCCCCCACGCTCTGCCTTGGCATCCTACGGGATCGCTTGCTGACGTGACATGGCCGCCTGAACGATGCGGCGATAGGGGAAGCCGCCATAATGTTCTGCGCGCACAAACTCGGCCAGCTTCAGGAGAGAGCCGCGCCCTCGGCGGGCACCGTGTTCGGGTCCGCCGATCTCGACGTGCATTGCTCGGTCCATTTGCCGGAGCGCGGTACGCTCGTCAATATCGCCATCAGCGCCTTTGCCAACGTAGCCGAGTGCGGTGCGGCGCTGGGTCTCGATCTCTCCACTGCGCTGCTGATCCTGCCCAGCAACTTCGAGTCGGCTGTTTCGCGTTCGGATCTCGTGCAGGACAGCTCGACATCGTGGCTGAGCGATAGGTTCACCGAAGCGCGCATCCCGCACACCGTTTTGCTTCCGGATCGTGAGACGCAACGCCGTTCGATGAGTCAGTCGGACCGGTTTCGCAGCCGTATGGCTGGGACGGCCGAGTTGCCGCTGGTCTGCGCGACGCCGCGCTTCGCGCTGCAGACGTTCGATGTCTTCTCGCTGGTCGTCGGGTACGTGTTCGACGCCGCGCAGATGGCTCGAGGCGAGGCCACGGACGCAACGCATGTCGACCTCGTCATCGGCCCCCGCAGCGGACGCTACGTGCGCATCTCCTACCAGGGACCGGTGACCGAGGTGCAAGCTGTGGCCGCGACGATTCGCAAGCTGCTCCAGCAGGAGCAGGTGTAGCTGAGGCTACCAGCCCCCGCCGCCGGAGTCGCCGCCGCCCCAGCCCCCGCCGCCGGCATCGCCGCCGCCCCAGCCCCCGCCGCCGGCATCGCCGCCACCCCAGCCGCCGCCAGCATCGCCCCAGTTCCCGCCCGAGGCGCCGCCCATGTCAGGCTGACCCGCATCCGGCTGGTAGGCGCCGGAGTCCGTGTTTGCTGCGCCCGGCTCGCCAAAGGTACCCGCGGTTCCGATCGTGTTTTGGTTGTGCTGACCGAAGAGCTCGTTGCCCAGAAATGCGCCGCCGAGGCCGCCCAGGAGACCGCTCCAGAAGCCGCCGCCGCCAAAGCCTCCGCCGTATCCGTAGCCGCCGGGGCCGCCATAGCCGGGGCCGCCGTAGCCGGGACCCGGCCTAGCAGTGCCTCCGGCGCTGCGCAGCACGGCGCGCACAACCCAGAAGATCGCGATGATGATGAGAATCCACCACAGGAATCCCACGTGCAAACCTCCCTGCGTTCCCGGGTTCGCGGCCGGTACGCTCGGCGCGCCGTAGGGAACGGAGCGCGCCCCCGACGCCGGATGGCTGCGATAGGTATCGAGAATGAGATTGACCGCGTTGGTCACGCCGCCGTCGAAGTCACCCTGGCGAAACGAGGCGTTCATGGCGTCGCGCACGTGCGCGATCGCTCCAGCCGGGAAGATTTGGTGCGCCGCGCGGTCGCCGACGATGTAGTCGCTGTGTTCCGCCTTAGCGATGAAGATCAGTACGCCGTTTACGCTTTGCTGGGCGAACGCGCTCTCGGCCGCCGCAGAGAGTGCGGTGCCGTTCAACGACGGAACCGTCACCACCACGACTTCCTTACCGGTGGAGGCGGAGAAGTTACCGATCTCCGCGTTGAGGCTGGAGATCGTTGCGCTCGAGAATATCCCGGCGCCGTCCTGCACGTAGGACGTCCGTGCCAGCGCCGGCACGGCCAGACCAGCCAGCAGCATCGCGCATGCCGCGGCCAGCGCTGCGATTCGTTTCATGAGTCCCTCCATCAGCCCGCAATACCCAGGCCGCACGGGAAAAGTTTCCCCCGGACCGGCTAGCGGCCGATCGAGGCGCCGATGACGACGATGCCGCCCACGATGCTGAGCGAGAAGAGGACGATGATCGCCCAGATCACGGCACGCTGCACATTGAAGCGGCGGCGCCGCTTGCTGACCTTACCAATTCCCTTCGGCTGCGTGCTCACCGGGCTGCCTCGCTGCGCTCGGCGGCCGTTGCCGCGCCCCAGAGACGCTCCAGATTGTAGAACGCACGCTGCTCGGGAGTGAAGACGTGCGCGACGACCGTCCCCAAGTCCACGAGGATCCATCCGCCGTCGCTGTAGCCCTCCACGCGGTAGACTTTCACCCCCTCGCTCTCGGCGGCCTCGACGATCGCATCGGCGATCGCGCGCGTCTGGATCTTCGAGCGTCCCGTGGCCAGGACGAAGGCGTCGGCGATGATCGTTCGACCCGCCAGATCGATGGTGGCCACGTCCTCGGCTTTCTTATCCAGAGCGGCATTGCTCACGATAGCAGCGAGCGGGGTTTCAGGCATACAGAAGCTCCTTGGGAATGGCGACGCCGTAGGCGCGTGCACAGGCAAGCGTCTTCGGCGCGGGAGTGAGGCCGCGCGCGGCGTGGTGCCTCAGGGTACTCTCCAGCACGGCGCGCATGCCGGCATCCAGATCGCGCAGCGCCGTGTCGAGGATCGCGGCGCGCCCGTCATAGGCACGCCATGGCTCGAGAGCGTCGGCGAGGTAGATCACAACGTCGAGCGGGTTCATGTGCGCTTCGCCAAGCGTGTGCTTGCGAATCGCGCCGAGCACGCCGTCGTCACGAACGCCGAAACGCTCGCGGGCCAACTCGGCGCTCAGCGGCGCGTGGATCACCACGGGGTGGGCCATGTCGAAGTCGTCGAGCGCGAGGCGGCGGCGGTGTGCCTCTGCCAGCAAGCGATCCTTCGGCCACAGGCGGGCAAGATCGTGGAGGAGGCCCGCGATGCGTGCTCGCCGTGCTTCCAGTCCGTGTGCCATCGCCAAGCGCTCCGCGGTGCGCGCGACGCCGATACTGTGGCGATAGCGGGCTTCTTGGCCGATCTCCTCACGCACGCCGTGAGTCATCGAGCTCCACGCTCTCACCGTTCGAGCAGCGCTTCCTTGAGAGCCCGTACCCGGTTCCGATAGATCTCGCCCTTGAGATTGCCGGCCCACATCACGAGTGCGTTCTCGTTGTTGTCGCTGTAGTACCCGCGTCGCGTGGAGACCGCCGTAAAACCATACTTCGTGTAGAGGTTCTGCGCGGTGTGGTTGCTCTCCCGGACTTCCAGCGTGATCCACGACGCGCCACGCTCGATCGCCTCGTCGATCAAGTGCGCCAGGATGCGTTCTCCCAAGCGCCGGCCGCGCATCTCGGGATGGACGGCGATGGTGGTGACGTGGGAGTCCTCCAGGATGACCCAGAGGCCGCCGTATGCCACCACGCGCGGGCCGATGCGTCCTACGAAGTAGTGGGCGAGCTTGTTGTCCTTGACTTCGTTGTAGAAGGCGTTGGGAGGCCAGACCGTGCTGAACGAGAGCTGCTCGATCTGCGTTACCTCCGGGATGTCGGAGACGAGCATCGGCGCGATCTGGAGATCTCCCGGTTGTGGGGCGCCGGGACGCCCAAGTTCAGCCTTCATCGCGGTACGGTCGTGTGCGGCCGTTCGCCGTAGTCGGGCCGGACTCCGTGTGCGCCCTCGTGCGGCACGGCCGCGGCGGCGATGTGTGCCGCTCGCAGGGCCGGCGGCTCCCCTTGCGCCAGACGGGCAAACGATACGCCGGCGCGCAGGAGTGCGGGAGCCAGCTCGTCGAGAGCGCCTACGGCTGCCAGCTCCAAACCCGCGGCGCGGCTGCGCACCCAGCCGGCAACCTCGTCGATGGCACCGCTGAATTGCTCGTCACCGCCGTTCCCCAGACGCAGGCGAACGCAGGCGGCACCCGCTCGGCCGCGCACGGCAACGAGCGCGGGTTCCCCGAGGCCTGCCGTTGCCACCGCGTCGTAGGACGAGACGCCGATCAGCGGGACGTTCAGCGCGAACGCGAGCGACTTGGCGTAGGCCAGCGCGATGCGCAGGCCGGTGAAGCGGCCGGGGCCGATGGTGACGGCCAGGCGACGAAGGTCGCGCAGAGCGTGCCCGGAGGCGCGCAACGCCGTATCGGCAGCCCGCAGGCCCCCTTCGAGGGCGTCGCGCTGCGCGGCGGCCTCGACCCAGGCTTCGCCCGTCTGGCTGTCGAGAACCGCCGCGGTGAGCGGCCCAAGCGCGCCGTCGACGGCGAGAATCAACATGCCGCCTCCACGGATTCCAGCATGTGCTCCGAGCGGGGGCCAGTGGCGCGCAGCGCGATCGTGCGCGGCTGGTCACCCATGCCTTCGATGGAGACGGCGAGATGGTCGGGCGGCAGGAGGCTGGGGGCGCGCTCGGGCCACTCCACCAGTACGGCGGCATCGGGGGTGAAAGCCTCGTCGAGACCCAGCTCCTCCAGCTCCGCCTGATGCTCGATCCGGTAGAGATCCAGATGATGAAGCGGAGGCTGCTCGCGGTAACGGTGCCAGAAGACGAAGGTGGGGCTGGCGACCGGGTCGCTGCCTAGTGCGCCGCGAACGACGCCGCGGACCATCGTGGTCTTCCCACTGCCGAGCCCCCCCGCGAAAGCGATGACATCCCCGGGGCGCAGGCTGCGCCCGATGCGTTCACCGAGCGCGATAGTCTGGTCCGGAGTGCCGGTGGTGATGCGGTGGAGCACGTCGCGTCGCGCTTCGCCGCACCAGGCGCGTCGGCCCTCCGTGACGAAAGGAGCGCGGTGCTGGGTGCCGGTTCGTGGAGGGTCGTCTACTGCTGCTGAGGGTCAACGATATCGCGCTGGGGCTGATCGCCGGGCTTATCGCGGCCTTGGTCGGCGCGGGCATCGAGGCAGGAGTGATCTTCACGCGCTTCATGAGCGCGGGACACACGCCGGGAGGATCGCGGCTCGGCTTGATCGCCGTCATCGGCGCCGTCATCGGCGCGATCGTCGGCTGGGTCTTCGGGGCGATTGCCCGCCCGCGCAAACGCGTGTGACCGAGAGCGAGATCGCTGTGGCGGCGGCCCAGGCCAAGGCCCGCGTTCGGGAGTCGGCCGATCGCGCGTTGAGCGCTATCGAGGCGGCCGCGGCGCAAGGCAGAGAAGCGATCCGCGGACGGACTCGGCCGCCGGCGCCGCCTTCGCCCCTCCCGCCGCTCGAAGCGGCCGGATTCGAGATCGAGGGCCTCGACGAGCCGCTTTTCGACGAAAGCGAACCGTTCGGTCAAGTTGAGGAATAGTCGTCATCGTTGCGCGAGGCTGCGGCTTCGCGAGCGCGTTCATGCATGAAGGGTTGACACCACAGCAATGGCATCACATAAGATCGTTCCGGTAGCCGTCGAGCAGGAGATGCAGACGTCGTACCTCTCGTACGCGATGTCCGTCATCGTCTCGCGCGCGCTGCCGGACGTGCGCGACGGCCTCAAGCCCGTGCAGCGGCGCATTCTCTATGCGATGCACGACATGGCATACGGCCCCGAGAAGCAGCACCGCAAGAGCGCCGGCGTGGTCGGCGAGGTGCTGAAGAATTTCCACCCTCACGGCGACGCCTCGGTTTACGACGCACTCGTGCGCATGGCGCAGGACTTCACGCTGCGCTACCCCCTGATCGACGGTCACGGAAACTTTGGCTCCGTCGACGGCGACTCGGCCGCGGCCATGCGCTACACGGAGGTTCGTCTGGCGCGCATCGCTTCCGAGATGCTGGTCGATATCGACAAAGAGACCGTCGACTTCGTTCCCAACTACGACAACCAAGGAACGGAGCCGGCCGTCCTCCCTGCGCGTATCCCGCAGCTCCTGGTCAACGGCTCCTCCGGCATCGCCGTGGGCATGGCCACGAACATCCCGCCGCACAACTTGCGCGAGATCTGCGCGGCGCTCAAGCTGCTGATTGCCAAGCCCAATGCCGACCACGACGAGGTCATCGATCTCGTCAAGGGGCCCGACTTCCCCACGCGAGGCGCCGTCCTCGGCCAAGAAGCAATCCGCAACGCCTACAAGACGGGGCGCGGTTCGGTCATCATGCGCGGCAAGGCCGAGATCGAGGAGGAGAAAGGCCGCTACTCGATCGTCATCACGGAGATTCCGTTCCAGGTCACCAAGACGCGCGTTGTCGAGTCGATCGCCGAGGCCGTGACCGAGAAGCGCATCCAGGGCGTCTCGCGCCTCGATGACGAGTCGAACCGCAAGGGCATGCGCATCGTGCTCGAGCTGGCGCGCAACGCCACGCCGCAAGTCGTGCTCAACCAGCTCTACAAACACACGCCCCTGCAGAGCACGTTCGGCTTCAACATGCTGGCGCTGGTGCCGCACAAGGAAGGGAAGCTGGAGCCGGGCGTGGCGGGGGCCTCCACGCCGCTGGAACCGCGCGTCCTTTCGCTCAAGGAGATGCTGCTCCACTACCTGGAGCACCGCGTCGACGTTATCTACCGCCGCGTCGTCTTCGATCTGCGCAAGGCGCGCGAGCGCGCGCACGTGCTCGAGGGCTACCGCATCGCTCTTGACAGCATCGACGAAGTCATCGTGCTCATCCGCGGCAGCGAAACCACGGAGCTTGCGCGCGCGGGCCTGATGCAGCGCTTCGCGCTTTCGGAGATCCAGGCCAACGCCATCCTGGACATGCGCCTCCAGCGCCTGGTAGGACTGGAGCGCGCGAAGATCGAGGAGGAGTACCGCGCGCTTCTCAAGCTCATCGACGAATTGGAGCTGATTCGCCAAGGCGGCGCCGTCTTCGAGAATACGGCGCTGATGGCGGTCGTCAAGCGAGAGATCGACGAAGTCGAGAAGAAGTACGGTGACGAGCGCCGCACCCTCGTCCTCCCCGCCGAGGAGGAGATGGTGATGGAGGACTTGATCCCCGACACGGAAGTCGTGGTCACCAGCACCTCCGGCGGCTATATCAAGCGCGTCTCGGTGGACACGTTCCGCTCGCAGAATCGCGGCGGACGCGGCGTTGCCGGGATCAACATGAAGAAGGAAGACGTCGTCAAGCACTTGTTCGTGGCGACGACGCATCAATACGTCCTCTTCTTCACGAACACGGGGCGCGTCTACCGTCTCAAAGCTTACGAGATCCCCGACTCCACGCGCACGGCACGCGGCACCAACCTCGTCAACCTGTTGACGCTGGGGCCCGGCGAGGCCGTGACGGCGATCTTCCCCATCCGTGATTTCGAAGCCGACCAGTACTTGGTGATGGGCACCAAGCGCGGCGTGATCAAGAAGTCGAAGATCGGCGATTTTGCCAACGTGCGCCGCAACGGGCTGGTGGCCGTCAATCTCGACGAGGGCGACGAGCTGTTGGCCGTCGACATCTCCGACGGCAAGAGCGATATCATCATGGCCACCCGCAAGGGCATGGCGGTCCACTTCAGCGAGACGGACGTGCGCTCAATGGGGCGCACGGCACGCGGCGTTCGGGCGATCACGCTCGGGACGGGCGATACGGTGGCGGCGATGGACGTGGTCGAGCCCGATCGCCAAGAAGTGCTGCTCGTGACCTCGCAGGGATACGGCAAGCGCACGCCGATCGACGAATATCGCCACACCAGTCGCGGCGGCAAGGGCGTCAAGGCCTTCGCGCGTGCGGAGAAGCTCGGCGTGGTGGTCGATCAGATCCTGGTCAACGAACACGACGAGCTGATGCTCATCACCAACGAGGGCACGACGATCCGCATGTTCGTCAATATGATTCGCAAGAGCGGGCGCACTTCGCAGGGCGTCATCCTGCAGCGTCTGGGCAAGCACGAGGAAGTCATAGCCATTGCCAACCTGGAGCGCCTGGCCAAGGGCGTTCGTGACATCACGGGCGAGAACGCGGAGTAACGCGCAAAAGCAGAAGGGCGCGATCTCTCGCGCCCAACGGCTTCAACGATGCTAGCCCAAGGGAGGAATCCTCCGTGCCCCGATTCTACCTCGGCGCGGGCCGCGATGGAAGCCCGCACACGCGTTCGCGAACTGCATACCGCACGCGCTCGCTCGGCAGCAGGGAGGCCCCGTCTAGCCCACAGAACGCTGACCGCACGATGAGAGCGGTGGTGATGGCCGGGGGTGAGGGCACCAGACTTCGTCCGCTCACCTCCACGAGACCCAAGCCTTTGACTCCGGTCGCCAACAAGCCGGTGATGCACCACATCGTCGACCTCTTGCGGACGCACGGGCTGAGACGCATCATCGCGACGATCCACTACCTTGCCGACGAGATCGAGAGCTACTTCGGCGACGGCGCGGAGTACGGCGTCGAGATGGTCTACGTGGTGGAGGACTCACCGCTGGGCACGGCCGGTGCCGTCAAGCTAGGCGAGGAGCAGCTCGGCGGAGAGCCGTTCGTGGTGATCAGCGGAGACGCGCTCACCGATCTCGACCTTACCGCCGTCATCGAACAACATAAGCGCTGGGGTTCGAAGGCCACGATCGTGCTTCAACGGGTGGAGAATCCGCTGGAGTTCGGCGTGGTCATCACAGACGAGTCGTCGCGCATCACGCGCTTCCTCGAGAAGCCGACTTGGAGCGAAGTCTTCTCCGACACCATCAACACCGGCATCTACGTGCTGGAGCCGGAAGTGCTGGGTTACATGGAGCCCGGCCGCGTCTACGACTTCTCCAAGGATATCTTCCCTCGCATGCTGGCGGAGGGCGTGCCGATGTACGGCTTCGTCACCTCCGATTACTGGACGGACATCGGAAATCTGCAGCAATACCGCCAGGCCAACTACGACGCTTTGGCGGGCAAGCTGCGGCTGCAGATTCCCGGCACGCAGATCCGTCCCGGCATCTGGGTGGACGAGGGGAGCGAGATCAGCCCCGTCGCGCGCCTCCACGGCCCGCTGGCCATCGGGCGCAACTGCACCGTCGCCGCCGGCGCCGTGATCGAGGAGTACACGGCCATCGGCGACGCAACGATCGTCGAGGAAGGGGCGAACGTCCACCGCGCGATCGTCTGGGACGACGTCTACATCGGGAAGGGTGCGAAGCTGACAGCCTGCACCATCTGTGACCGCAACATCATCAAAGAAAACGCGAGCGTTGGGGAGGGTGCGGTGATCGGGCGAGGCTGCTCGATCAACGCGGGCGCGACCATTGCGCCGCAGGTGAAGATCTGGCCCGATAAAGCAGTGGCCGCCGGTGCGATGGTTTCGATGTCGCTGATCTGGGGCATCAAGTGGCCCGGCTCGCTCTTCGGCGGTGACGGCGTGCGGGGACTGGCCAACATCGAGATCACGCCGGAGTTCGCCATCAAGCTGGGGCAGGCATTCGGTACGTTTCTCAAGCCGGGTCAGACGGTGATGACCAGCCGCGACACGCACCACGCCTCACGGTTGGTCAACCGCTGCATCATCTCGGGGTTGCTCGCCGTTGGCGTGAACGTCGCCGACCTGCGGTCCTACCCCATTCCGCTCTCTCGCTACGCGGTGCGCCAGTCGGGCGACGGCGGCGTTCACGTGCGCGTTTCGCCGGAGGACCCCAACTCGTTTCTGATCGAGTTCTTTGCCCCAAGCGGCATCAACGTCGATAAGAACGTAGAGCGGAAGATCGAGAATCTCTTCTTCCGCGAAGATTTCCGCCGCACGTCGATGGACGACGTGGGCTTGCTGGACTTCCCGGGGCGCGCGCTCGAACGCTACGCCAGCGGCTTCACGCAGAGTTTGGCGTCGACGGCACTCCCCGAGGCCGGCCTCAAAGTGGTCGTCGACTTCGCCTACGGCAGCTCTGCGGCGATCCTCCCGCGCCTGCTGGGCCAGCTGGGCATCGAGATGATCTCGCTCAACGCGTACTTCGACGACACGAAAGTGCGCACGTTCGCCGACGAGCGCCCGCGCTACATCCAACAGCTCACCACGATCGTGCGCACGCTGGAAGCCAACGCCGGCATCCTGGTGGACCCCGGCGGAGAGAAGCTGATCATCGTCGACGACCGCGGCCGCGCCATCCGAGCCAACGAGTTGTTGGCCCTCGCCGTGCTGCTGGTGGTGCGTGCCAAGCGCGGTGCGCGCGTGGCCGTGCCCGTCACGGCGCCCTCCGTCATCGAGCGTATCGCGCGCGAGCACAACGCCACGGTGATCCGTACCAAGAGCGACCGGCGCACGATGATGGAGCTTGCGCAAGCGCAGGGCGAAGATCTCGACTTCGTGGGCGGGGCCCGCGAGGGCGTGATCTTCCCCGAGTTCCAGCCTGGCTTCGACGCGATCTTCGGCACTGCCAAGCTGATGGAGCTCTTGGCTCGCGAACAGCGTTCGATCTCTCAGCTCCTGGAGGCCGTGCCGCCGTTCCACATGTCGCGCGTGGTGGCGCCCTGCCCCTGGGAGCGCAAGGGACGGGTCATGCGTTCCCTAATCGCCGACCATCCTTCGGGGCAGGTGGAGCTTCTGGACGGCGTCCGCGTGACGGTGGACGGGGGCTGGGTTCTGATGCTTCCGGACCCTTCGGATCCGCAGTTCAACGTCTTCGCGGAGGCGGGGAGCGAAGCCCAGGCCCAGGCCCTGGCCGACCGCTTTGCTGCTCGGATCAGCGAGCTCGCAGCGAGCTAACCACTCAAGACTAGGGATGCAACCGCGGTGCCGCGTACCAGGGTTGTGAGGGCCGGCGCGCCCGCGCGCCCAAACAACCGAGATATTTGTAAGTAAGGACGGAACGAGAGATGAGCGCACTACCCGACGTCGGCACGGCGACGTTCAAGCATGAGGTACTGGAGTCGAGCCAGCCGGTACTGGTGGATTTCTGGGCCCCATGGTGTGGACCGTGTAAGATGTTGTCCCCTATCGTCGAGAAGGTAGCCGGGCAGTACGCCGGGCGCGTCAAGATGCTTAAGCTGAACACCGACGAGAACCCCAGCCTCGCCGGCGAATACCAGGTCAGCGGCATCCCGTCGCTGATCCTGTACAAGAACGGTCAGGTCGTCGACCGCATCGTGGGTTACGTCCCCGAGAACGCGATCTCTTCGATGATCGAGAAGCACCTCACCGCAGCGTAGGGAACGCTGCCGCTCACGTGTCGTCGACCATGCGTGGCCTGCCGGCCGTGCATCGCTTGCTCGGTGAACCCGCCGTCGCCGCCTATGGAGTTCTCCTAGGCGGCGGCACGCTCACGCGCGTTGCGCGTGGGGTCCTCGAGGCGGAGCGCGCGCGCGTACGCAGCGAGGGCGGAGAGCCCGCACCGTACGAGGAGCTGGTCGCCCGCCTGCTCACGCGCCTAGCCGGTGAGGAGAGCGCGGGGCTCGTGGCCGTGGTCAACGCGGCTGGCGTGCTCGTCCATACCAACCTCGGGCGTGCCCCGCTTGCGGCGGAGGCGCTCGAGGAGATCGTGCGCATCGGCGCCGGTTACTCCAACGTAGAGTTCGATCTGTGCGAAGGCGTGCGCGGCTCCCGCTACGAGCGCGTCAACGCGCTGTTGCGCGAAGTCACCGGCGCCGAGGATGCCGTGGTGGTGAACAACAACGCCGCCGCCGTCCTCCTGGTGCTCGACACCTTCGCCAAGGGGCGCGAGGTGGTGGTAGCGCGCTCGCAATTGGTGGAGATCGGTGGTGGTTTCCGCATCCCCGACGTCCTGCGCAAGAGCGGCTGCACGCTGGTGGAGGTCGGTGCCACCAACAAGACCTATCTCGCGGACTATGCGCGCGCGCTGACGCCGGAGACGGCGCTGCTGCTGCGCTGCCACACGTCGAACTACCGCATCGAAGGCTTTACCCGCGAGGTGGAAGCCGGCGAGCTGGCCGCGCTGGGGCGCCGCGTCGGCCTTCCGGTGGTGGAGGACCTCGGCAGCGGGACGCTGGTCGATCTCACGCGTTACGGGCTGCCCCACGAACCCACGGTGCAGCAGGTGGTCGAGGCCGGTGTCGATCTGGTGACGTTCAGCGGCGACAAGCTGCTGGGCGGGCCACAGGCGGGGATCGTGGTGGGGCGGCGTGCGCTGGTTTCACGGTTGCGCGCCAACCCGCTGCTGCGCGCGCTGCGTGTCGACAAGCTCACGCTGGCGGCACTCGCAGCGACGCTGCGCCTCTACGTTCAGCCGGATGCCCTGGAGCGCATTCCCCTCTACCATCTTCTGGCGCGCCCCGTCGAGCGCATCGAGGCCCTGCTCGAGGGCGTGCGCGCGCGCCTGGCGGGGCGCGTCGCCGCCGATCTCCAGGTGGAAGCGTCGTTGGCGTTCGTCGGCGGCGGCTCGCTGCCCACGGCCACGATCCGTTCGCATGCGCTAGTGGTCCACCCGCACACCTACGATGCCGAGACGCTGGCGCGCCGTTTGCGCGAGAGCCGGCCGGCGATCGTAGGGCGTTTGGAAGGAAATGCAGTGCTGCTCGACGGGCGCGCGCTGCGCGACGAGGACGTCGAAACCATCCACGACGCGCTCGCACGCCTCCTCGGCTAGGAGCCACTCCGCAAAATATGCACATCATCGGAACGGCCGGACACGTCGATCACGGGAAGTCGTCGCTGGTGCTCGCGCTCACAGGAACCAATCCCGATCGCTGGCTCGAAGAGCAGGTGCGCGGGATGACGTTGGATCTGGGCTTTGCGCGTCTGGACTTCGGCGGCGGCGTGGAGGCGGGGATCGTCGACGTCCCCGGACACGAGCGCTTCCTTCACAATATGCTGGCGGGTGCCGCTGGGATGGAGCTGCTGCTGCTGGTGGTGGCCGCCAACGAAGGGCCGCGTCCGCAGACGCGCGAGCACTTGGCGATCGTGAGCTATCTCAACGTGCGCCGCGCGTTGATCGTACTTACCAAAGCCGATCTCGTCGACGACGAGGAGCTGGCCCTGGCCGAGGAGGCTGTGCGTGAGGCGGCGCAGGGAACGGTGGCCGAGCATGCGCGTGCCATTGCCGTCTCCAGTGTCAGCGGCCGCGGCCTCGACGAACTGCGAGCGGCGATCCGCGAGGAGCTGCTGGCGCTGCCGCCTCGGCCACTCGATGCACCGGCATATCTTCCCATCGATCGCTCCTTCGCATTACAAGGACACGGCACGATCGTCACCGGTACGCTGATGCAGGGACGCATGCGCGTCGGCGAGGAGCTGATGCTCCAGCCGGGCGATCGGCGAGTGCGCGTGCGCGGCCTGCATGTCTTCAATCGCGCCTTCGAAGAAGTGAGCGCGGGCTCGCGCGTGGCCGTCAACCTCCCCGGCATCGACTACCGCGAGATCCGCCGCGGCATGACGCTGGGCGCTCCGGAGCTTGCGCCGCGCGAGACGCTGACCGTGCGCTTTCGCCCGCCGCAAGACGCGCTCTCGCTGCTGCGCCGGCGCACGAACGTGCGGGCCCACCTCGGGTCGGCGGAGATTATCGGCACGCTCGTCTTCGAACACGTGCCCGAACGTGCGGAGGAGGTGGAAGCCACGCTCCACCTGCGCGAACCAGCGCTGGCCTTCCCCGGCTCCACGTTCGTGGTGCGCCGGATGTCGCCGAAGGATCTGCTGGGCGGCGGATCGATAGCCGGCGTCGGCACGCGCGTTCAAGATGCCGAGGATGGCGAACAATCGCCCGAGGCGGCGGCGCTCGCCGATGCTCTGGCTGCCTCCCGGCGCGTCCCCCTCTCGTTGAACGAGCTGGCCGCGCGCGCGAACGTGCGCGCCGAGCGTGCCGCGCGGGAGATCGCTGCGCTCGTCGAAGATGGGCGCGCCCTGGAGCTAGCCAAGCCCCTGGCCTATCTCGACGGGGCTGGGGGTGCGCAGCTTCTAGCAGCGGCGAGCGAGGCGCTCGCCGCGCGCCACGAACGCGCGCCGTGGGCGCTTGGGCTGCAAGCGCCGGCCTTAGCCCGTGCGATGGCCGTCGAGGAATCGCTCGGCGCGCGGCTCCTGGCTGTCTTCGCCCACGCAGGGAGCCTAGCGCAGCGCGGTGTGTGGTGGTCCCTGCCGTCGTTCACGCCGCAGTTGAGCAAGGATCAGCAGCGATTCTTCGGTGCGGCGCTGGCAGTAGCTGCGCAGACGCCGCTCGTCCCCGTGGCGCTTGCCCTGGTGCTCGAGCGCATTGCGGCGTCGAAGGTCGAAGGCTTGTCCGACGCGCTGGAGACGCTGTTCGTGGGCGGCGCGCTGGTGAAGGTCAGCGAGGGAGTCTATCGCCGCTCGCAGATCCAGCAGATCCGCGCGCAGCTCGAAGAGATGCTGCGCGCCAAGGGCGAGGTGACGATGGCTGAATTTCGCGACATCGTCGGTATGTCACGGAAATACTGCGTGCCGCTGCTGGAGTGGTTCGACGCCACGGGCGTGACGGTGCGTTCCGGCGACGTACGCCGGCTACGCCAGGCTGTTCGCTGAGAGGCTGCGCACGTCGTTGTCGTGCACCGCGGCGTAGACCATCTCGTCGAGCGAGAACGGATCGCTTTGCCACGCCTCGAGCGGAAGCTCCGCAGCGATCGCGACATCCCCCTCCAGGCGCAGGCGTACGACGCCGCCGATGCGCGCGATGTCGACGATACGCAGGCGCCAGGCGTAGCGCTGGTTGACGCGCTCGCGTGAAAGGCGTACCCGCCAGGGGTCGAAAGCGATCCGCTGCGTCACCGCGCCGTCCGCGGCGGGGAGATCGACGAGGTCGACGCCCATGAACTCGGCTACGAAGCGCGTTGCAGGCTGTGCCGCCAGCTCTTCGGCCGATCCGCACTGCACGATGTGTCCGGCGTCCATCACGGCGATGCGGTCGCCTAAGAAGCGCGCATCGTCGATATCGTGACTGACTACGATGGTAGGGATGGTGAGCGAGCGCAGGATGCGCCCGAGCTCGCTTCGGACGTACGCGCGGCTCTGAACGTCGAGCGCCGAGAGCGGCTCGTCCAAGAGCAGGACACGCGGCTCGGTGACCAGTGCCCGCGCCAGCGCTACGCGCTGCCGCTCTCCGCCGGAGAGCGTGCGCGTCGGCATGGCACGCAGGTAGGAGATGCCTAACCGCTCGAGCATCGCGTCCACTCGCTGCGCGCGCTGCGCCGCAGAGCTCGCGAAGAGGCCGTAGCCGACGTTGGCGGCTACGTCGAGGTGTGGGAAGAGTGCGTAACTCTGAAAGAGATAGCCGATGCCGCGCCGCTCAGTGGGAACGGAGTGCCGCGCCGCATGATCGTAGAGTGTGCGCCCTTCTAGGGTGATCCTTCCATCGTCGAGGGGGATCAGACCCGTCAGCCCGTTGAGCGTCGTCGTCTTGCCGCAGCCCGAACGCCCCGCGAGCACCAGCACTTCGCAGCCTACGTCCAGCGACACGTCGACGTCGAGCCCGGGGAGCTGACGGCGAACATGCAGGGAGAGCATGGTATCGGTCAAGGGTCGATCGCCAGGTGCGGATCGCCCTCGAGGTAGTTGCGTACGGCGATCTTGCGCTCACCGCTGAGCAGACGCCAGATAGGTTCGCCCACCAGGTCGACGCGCCAGTCGGAGAGGCCGAGCGTGGCGGTGAACGTTGCGAAGTCGCCGGGGAGCTCGCGCACCACGCGCTCGAGCGAGGAGCGCGGCGCCAACAGCGAAGGCGGCAGATCCTCGCGTGCGGCGATGGCGCCCGTGACCACGCTCATCAGCGTCGCCAGAGCCTCGCGGCCGCCGTCGAGCCCGCGTGGGTGCTTGGGTGGCAGGCGATCCTCCGGCCAGGCCTCGCCCGCAGCAACGGCCTCGATCAGGCGCGTGCCCAGCGTGCGCTTCGTCTGCTCGTTGATGCGTCGCAGGCTGTCGAGATCGCGCACGCTCTTCGGCCGCAGCGAGGCGATCGCCACCAGAACGTCGTCCGAGGCGACGAAACGCAGCGGGATGTCGCGCTCGCGCGCGACGTGCTCGCGCAGCTGCGCTAGCTCGGAGAGGATGGCCAGCTCGCGCCGGCTGAGTCGCTGGCCGCCGGAGACTTTGAGGTAGAGGCGCTCGCCCTCCACGCGGTAGCGCGAGGGGTTGCTCATGGTTGCGCACTCCGCCGCCGCCCACTCCAAGCGCCCGCGCTCGATCAACATCGCGCGGATGCGTTCGTAGAGCGGAATCAGGTGGATGACGTCATCGACCAGGTACTCGATCTGCGCCGGCGAGAGCGGGCGCGCACTCCAATCGCTTACCGTGTGTGCCTTGCGCAGACGCACGTGGACCAGCTCGCGCACCGCGTCGGCCAGTGAGATTGAGGCGCCGAAACCGCAGAACGCGGCGGCGATCTGCGTGTCGAAGACATGCGGCGGCAGGCTGTCGAAGCGCTCGAGGAAGATGCGCAGATCGGCCGAGAGCGCGTGGCCGATGACCTGCCGCCCTTCGAGGGCACGAGCCAGCGGCACCAAGTCCGGCACGGCTAACGGATCCACGAGCGCCACGCCGTCGTCGAACGCGAGTTGGAGCAGCATCAGCCGAGGCACGTACGAGTTCTCGCCGTGGAACTCCGTATCCAACGCCACGCGCTGTGCGCCTTCCACGCGCTCGCACAGCGCAAGGAGAGCGGGGCGGTCCGTTACGGAGATCACGTCCATGGGCGCGTCTTCGCCGTGCGGCGCCGGGCGTCCGCCCGCGTTACGGAGGGGGATCGGCCAGGCGGCGCGTACCCCCGCCGTATCGGCGAGAGGAGCATGCGCGAGTTGAAGAACGAGACACGCATCGGGCGTTTCACCATAGCGGGGCAGCCGACCGACGAGGAGCTGGGGCGTCTATCCAAGCGCGGTTATGGACTGGTCGTCAACGTTCGGCCCGACGTGGAGCTGGAAGAGCTCGAGGAGCCGAAGGTCACCGCTGCCGGCTGCGCCTACGAGAACGTGCCGATCACGCGGCAGACGATCTCGCGGGAGCATGTGATGCGCGTGCGCGAGGCGGCCGATCGGGAGCTGGGACTCGACGTCCTCATCCACTGAGCGGGTGGGACACGGGCCGCGGTCGTGGCCGCCATCATTGAATCGGAGGCCGACGGAAGTGGGGTGATGGGGAGCCTCGCCAAGCTCGCCCAGGCCGACTTCGACGTCGCCGGAACCCCTTACGAGCGCTTCATCGAGGAGTACTTTACGCA
>SCQY01000051.1 GCA_004298665.1 bacterium
CGGATCACGCGCTAGGGGGTTGCATATTTATGCAGAATATGCATAAATATGTCTATGACTACGGCACTCGCGCTCGCCGCACGCGGTACGCCCGCCGTTCCCGCCGCCCGCCACGTCCTCAAAGTAGGCGATCTCGACGCTGCCGAGATCACGGCTATCCTCGATCTTGCCGAGCAACTCAAGGCCACGCGCCCCGTCGATCAACTCCAGTTTCTGCGCGGCCGGACGTTGGCGATGCTCTTCGAGAAGCCCTCGCTGCGCACGCGCGTCTCGTTCGAGACGGGCATGACGCAACTAGGCGGCCACGCCATCATGGCCTCCGGCAGCGACTTCATGGTGGGCAAGCGCGAGACGCCTGAAGACGCGGCACGCGTCCTCTCGCGCTACGTCGATGCCGTCATGGTGCGCACGCATGCTCACGAACCACTTGAGCGGTTCGCTTCGGCCTCCACCGTTCCGGTGATCAATGGTCTCTCCGCCCAGCATCATCCCTGCCAGGCCCTTGCGGACGTCTTAACGATCAAGGAGAAGCTTGGGCACCTCGCGGGCATCAAAGTCTGCTATGTGGGCGATGCGCGCAACAACGTGGCTGCATCGCTGTTGGATGCCTGTGCTTTGATGGGCGCCCAAGTGACGTTCGCCTGCCCGCCCACCCTGCGCCCCAACCTCTCGGGAAAGCACAAGCGCAACGCCCGTGCGTTCACGAGCGTCGTGCGCGCCGTGACCGATGCCGACGTCGTCTACACCGACGTATGGGTCTCGATGGGCGAAGAAGCATTGACCGAGCGGCGCATGGCTGAGCTGCTGCCATACACGGTCGACGAGAAGCTCATGTCGCATGCCGCTCCGCACGCCATCTTCATGCACTGCCTTCCGGCACACCGGGGCGAAGAAGTTACTGCGGGCGTCTTGGAGGGTACGCACTCGGTGGTTTTCGACCAAGCCGAGAACCGCCTCCACGTCCAAAAGGCCCTTTTGCTCTATCTGTTGACCGACACCACGAGGATCGCCCTGGCATGAAGAATGCTCGACACCGCGCCATCCTGCAGACCATCGCTTCGCGGCCGGTCCATTCGCAGGAAGAGCTGATGCAACACCTGGCCGAACAGGGATTCGAAGTCACGCAGGCCACCGTCTCGCGCGACATCAAGGAACTCGGCTTGCTCAAAGTACCGTTGAAGAAGAACGGCAACGGCGCGACGTCGTTCAAATACGTCGAGCCCGGCGCTTCGCGCGAGTACCCCTCGCGGCTCCACCGCATCGTGGCCGAGTTCGTGGAGCAAATCAACGGTTCCGTTAACTTGATCGTGCTGCGCACGCCGCCGGGGAGCGCGATGATGCTCGCCAGCGCGATCGACCAGAGCACGTGGCCGGAGGTGATCGGCACCATCGGCGGCGACGATACCGTGGTCGTCGTGCTCTCGGACCCCGAGAGACTCCCAATTGTAATGCAACGTTTCCAAGACATGAAGGATGCAGGCTCGTGAAGATCGTTCTCGCATACTCTGGCGGACTCGATACCTCGGTGTTGCTCAAGAAGTACACCGAGGCAGGCCATGAGGTCGTCGCGCTGACGGCTGACTTGGGCGAAAGCGACGCCGCGGCAGGCTCAGGCGCTGCCGCACAACAGGAGCAGGTTCGCACCAAGGCACTCGCGCTCGGTGCTCTCGACGCCGTGATGGTAGACGCGAAAGAGCGTTTCTTCGAGGAGTATTGCCTGCCGGCGCTGGGGGCGAATGCGCTCTATCAGGGCGTCTATCCTCTCTCGGCCTCGCTCTCACGGCCGCTGATCTCTTCGCTGCTGGTTGAGACGGCGCATCGTTACGGTGCCGAGGCGGTAGCCCACGGATGCACGGGCAAAGGCAACGATCAAGTGCGCTTCGAGGTGACGGCTAAGGCACTCGATCCGTCGTTGCGCGTACTGGCGCCGCTGCGCGAGCACCCGCTCTCGCGCCCGGATGCGCTGGCCTATGCCAAGGAGCACGGCGTTCCCGTCTTACAGAGGGCGGAGAAGCCCTACTCCATCGACGCCAACTTCTGGGGGCGCTCGATCGAAGCCGGCGTGCTCGAAGATCCCTGGAACGCGCCTCCCGAGGATTGTTACGGTTGGACGGCGGGGCCCGGAGAGCGCCCTGCGAAGGCCGAGGAAGTCGTCATCGCGTTTCGCGACGGCGTGCCCTCGATCGACGGGCAGAGCGGCGCGGAGATGGTGCTCGCGCTGAACAAGGCTGCGGGCAAGCACGGCGTGGGACGCATCGACATGGTGGAAGACCGCGTCGTGGGTCTGAAGTCGCGTGAAGTCTATGAGTGCCCGGGATCCGTCACGCTGATCGCCGCGCACAAAGCGCTCGAGCGTTTGGTGCTCACGCGCGACGAGCTGCGCTTCAAGGCGCAAGCGGATCAGACGTACACCAATTTGATCTACGACGGGCTGTGGCTGCAGCCGCTGCGTACCGCGCTCGACGCGTTCAACGCCGCGCTCGCTCCGCGCATGACCGGTGAAGTGCGCATGCGTCTCTATCAGGGGCAGGCAACGGTCGTGGGGAGCCGTTCGCCGTACTCCGTCTATGACAAGCATCTGGCGACGTATGCCGAAGGCGATACTTTCCGCCATGACGCCGCCGGCGGCTTCATCGAGCTGTGGGGCCTTCCCGTGGTTGCTGCGGCGAAGGCGGCCCCGCATGCTGCCGGCGTCGCTCAGCGATAGTTCGATGCGGAGCGATCTCCAGTGGGGCGGGCGCTTTGCGCACGCCCCGGATGCCGATCTCTTGGCGTTCGGCTCCTCGCTCGAAGAGGATCTTCCGCTGGCGGCGTGCGACGTACGCTGCTCGCTGGCGCACGTCGAGGCGCTCGCCGGCGGCGAAATCATCAGCGCGAAGGATGCGCAGGCGCTGCGCGATGCGCTGCAGCGCGTAGGCGAAGAAGTGGCGGCGGGAGCCTTTCCCGCGTGGGCACGCGCAGGGGCCTATGAAGACGTCCACGGCGCGATCGACGCACGGGTGCGCGAGCTGGCCGGCGAGCCCGGCGCGCGCCTTCACGCGGGACGCTCGCGCAACGATCAAGTAGCAACCACCCTGCTGCTCTACGTTCGAGAGCGCTGCGAAGCGCTCGCCGCGCTCGTACGCTCGGCCGCCGTGCACGTGCTCGACGTTGCCGAGGAGGAGCTCGAAGCGGGGACGCTGGTGCCGGGGATGACGCATTGGCAGCACGCGCAGCCCGTGGCGCTGGCGTTCTGGCTTCAGGCATGGGCCACGGCGTTTGCTCGCGATGCACGGCGCCTCTTGGATGCCGCGCGCGAGGCGCAGCGCAGCTGCCCGCTGGGCTCTGCGGCGCTGGCCGGCAGCACGCTTCCGCTGGACCGTGCGGCAGCGGCGCGCGCGCTTGGTTTCGACGCGCCGTCGCGCAATGCGATGGACGCCATCGGCAACCGCGACGGTGCGCTGGATGCGCTGCATGCCGCGACGCGCGCCATGCTCACCGCCTCGCGCTGCTCCGAGGAGCTGGTGATCTGGATGACCCAGGAGTTTGCCTTTGCGCGCCTGGACGATCGCGCTTCCACCGGCTCGAGCTTGATGCCGCAGAAGAAGAACCCCGACGTATTCGAGCTGGTGCGTGCCCACGGCGGCACGGCGATCGGCATACTGACGGGTGCGCTGGCCACGGTGAAGGGTGTGGCGGCCTCGTACCAGCGTGACCTCCAGGAAACCAAGGCCGCCGTCGTCCACGGCCTCGAGCATGCATCGGCCGTCCTGGCGGCGTTCGAGCGCGCCCTGAAGTACGTACGCTTCGACCGCGAGCGCTGCTCGGCGCGTGCTGCCGTGGGGTTCGCCGTTGCTACCGACTTTGCCGACGCGCTCGTGATGAGCGGTTTGCCGACGCGCGCCGCCCACGAGCGGGTTGGGCGCGCCGTTGCGCAGGCCGAGGCGGAGAATCGCGAGCTGAATGCCGCCGATCTGCGAGCGCTAGGGATCGAGGCGCCGCTCGACGGGGCCGCCTCACTCGCCGCCAAGCGCACCATCGGCTCCACGAACCCCGGCGAGATCCGGCAGGCCATCGCTGCGCTCAGGGAGGAGCTGCAGCCGTGACGCGCCTGCACATCGTCGGTGCCTCCGGATACGCCGCCGGTGAAGTGATCCGTTTCGCGGTGAACCACCCGCGTCTGGAGCTGGGCGCCCTGGAGAGCGAGAGCGCGGCCGGGCGGCCGCTGGGCGAAATCTTCCCGGCGCTGCGGCGCATCGACCGCACCTTCGATGCCCCCGGCGCCGCAGAGCGCTCGCTGCAGCCCGGTGACGCCGTGATCTTCGGTTCGTCCAACGGCGTCGCGCTCTCACGGGCCCCGCAGATGGTTGCGCGCGGCGTCAAGGTCGTCGATCTCTCGAGCGACTTTCGCCATGATCCCATCGCCGTCTACGGCGCACCGGAACGACACCGCGCGGAGATCGCACATGCGAAGTTGGTAGCCAACCCCGGCTGCTACCCGACGGCTACGCTGCTGGCGCTCGCCCCGCTCGCGCCGTGGGCGGCAGAGCTGATGCAGTTGATCGTGGATGCCAAGAGCGGCATCTCGGGTGCCGGGCGAACGCCGAGGACCTCCTCACTGTTCTGTGAGATCGACGGTGAAGTCATCGCGTACGGGCTGGAGGGGCACCGCCACGTTCCCGAGATGACGGAGGAGCTGCGCAACTACGGCATCGATGCGCCTTTGTTCTTCACGCCGCAGGTGGTGCCGCTCAAGCGGGGCATGCTGGTTAACGCTTATGCGGTCTTCGAGCATGCACCGGCCGAAGAGGAGATCCTCGAGGCGTACCATGCCATGTACGAGCGCGAGTCGTTCGTGCATCTCGTAACCAGCGCGCCGCGTCTGGGAAGCGTGCTCGGCACCAACGATGCTGAGATCCACGTCACCGTGGCGGGGAATGCCGTGCGCGCGATCTGCGCCATGGACAACCTCGGTAAAGGTGCCGCGACGCAGGCTCTCCAATCGCTCAACATCATGCTCGGCTATCCCGAAGAGGAGGGACTCGATGCTCGCGCCCTCATCGCCTGATCGTCTCATCGCGCTGCGCGGTGGGATCGGTGCGGTGCCGGGGATCTCGCTCACGGGGATCCATGCCGGCTTCAAGAAGCGTAAGCCCGATCTCGTTCTGATCGTTGCGGAGCAAGACTGCGTGGCCGCCGGCTGCGTGACCACCAACGAGATCAAGGCCGCTCCCGTCTTGGTGAGCAACGAGCATCTCGCCGCCGACGGCGAAGCGGTCCGCGCCCTCGTTTGTAACTCCGGGTGCGCCAACGCCTGCACCGGCGAGCGCGGCCTCCACGATGCGCGCACCACTGCGCGGCAGGCGGCGTCGCTGCTGGGCGTCCGGGCTACGCAGGTACTAGTGGCCTCGACCGGCGTGATCGGCGTGCCGCTGGCGATGGACCGCATGCAGAAGGGGCTCGAGCGCATCGTCGAGCTGGTCCGCGAGGGCAGCGAGGCGGCCTACGAAGCTGCCGAAGCTATCATGACCACCGATCATGTGCCCAAGCTCTCGGCATACGCTTTCTATCATGAGGGAAAGCGCTATGTGGTGGGCGGCATCGCCAAAGGCGCCGGCATGATCGCCCCCAACATGGCCACGATGCTGGCTTTCGTGGCGACCGATGCCCCGCTGAGCCGCGCCTCTCTGCAGGCCGTGCTTTCGGAGGCCGTGGCCGACACGTTCAACATGATCTCCGTCGACGGCGACATGAGCACCAACGACTCGATCTACGCGCTTGCTCCGAAAGGCGAGAACGACGCGCTGCCCGGCTTCACGATGGCGCTGCGCGCCGTCTGTGAAGATCTGGCGGTGGCGATGGTGCGCGACGGTGAGGGCGCGACCAAGACGATGACGGTGACGGTCTCAGGCGCCGCTACGCGCGAGCAGGCCCGCGTGATCTGCAAGGCGATCATCAACTCGAGTTTGGTCAAGTGCGCGCTCTACGGTGAAGATCCCAATTGGGGGCGCATCGTTGCCGCCGCGGGAAGCGTGGGGGCCGGAATGACCGATGGCGCATGGCGTCTGCTGCTCAACGACAAGGTCTGGGTGGAGCGCGGCGCCGTGGAGTCGATCAGCGAGGCCGAGGCCCACGCAGAGCTGGAGGGGCAGGACGTTCGGGTCGTGCTGGATCTCGGATTGGGTCAGAACCAGGCGGTGGGGTGGGGCTGCGATCTCACCGGCCAATACGTGCGCATCAACGCGCACTATCGCACCTAGCGAGAACGAAGGAAGAAGCATTGGACACTCTCTCGTCCGCCACGCCGGCAGGATTGGCATCCGCCAGCACCGAGCAGATCGTGGAGCTGGAGCGGCGGTATCTCGTGCCGACATACCGCAGGCTGCCCGTGCTCTTCGTGCGCGGCGAAGGCTGCGAGCTGGTCGATGCCGAGGGGCGGCGCTATCTGGACTTCGTGGCCGGCATCGCCGTCTGCGCGCTCGGGCATGCCCACCCCGCCGTCACCGCCGCGATTGCGGCCCAGGCGGCAACGCTCGTGCATACCAGTAACCTCTACTACTCGGTGCCGGGGGCGCGGCTAGCCGCCGAGCTGGTGCGCCGTTCGGGGCTGGCGCGGGCGTTCTTCTGCAACAGCGGGACGGAGGCCAACGAGGCGGCCATCAAGTTGGCGCGTAAGCATGCTTTTCGTAAAGGCGAGACGGCGCGCACGACGATCATCACGATGAAGGGGGCTTTCCACGGCCGTACTTTCGGCTCGCTGGCAGCAACGCCCAACCCCAAATATCAGGAGGGGTTCGCGCCGCTTCCCGGCGGCTTTGCGACGATGGAATTCGGAAACATCGCGCAGGCCCGTGAGACGATCGACGAGAGGACGGCGGCCGTGCTGGTGGAGCCGGTCCAAGGCGAGTCGGGGATCCACCCCGCCGACCCCGCGTACCTCGGAGCGTTGCGCGAGCTGTGCAGCCGGCGCGGTGCGCTGTTGATGTTCGACGAAGTTCAGTGTGGTCTTGGGCGCATCGGTACGCCGTTCGCCTTCCAGTATTTTGGAGTCGTTCCCGATGCCGTGACGCTCGCCAAAGGGCTAGCCAACGGCCTGCCGATCGGCGCGCTGGTCGTGGGAGAGGAGGCCGCGGAGTCACTCCAGCCCGGCGACCACGGAACCACATTCGGCGGCAATCCCGTGGCCTGCGCGGCGGCGCTGGCCCATCTCGCCGTCTCCGAGCGCGACGATGTTCCCGGTAACGCGCGCCGCGTGGGCGTGACGCTGCGCGAGGAATTGGAGCGCGTAGCCGCTGCCTTCCCGGCGCTGCTGGGCGAGGTACGGGGCGTTGGGCTGATGCTGGGGGTGCAGGTGAAGGAGCCCATGACCGCACGCAAGATCGTCGAGGCGGCTCTCGAGGAGCACTTGGTGGTCAACGACGCCGGCGGCAATACGCTGCGCTTGGTTCCGCCGCTGATCCTGACGGCGGAACAGGCGCGCGAGGGCGTCCGTCGCCTCGAGCGCGCCCTGGCCCGTATGTAAGGAACGTCTTGGCGGGCGTGCAAATTAGTTTGCACGTTGGCTTGATTTAGCAAATCATCTATGCTACATTCGCCCCATGGCAAGGCGTCGCGCGGGGCCGAAGAGCTATGCGAACCTGACGGAGCTCCTCCAGAGCGATTTCGAGGAGCTGACGGCGAGTCATCAGCGCATCGCGCGCCTGCTCCTTACAGAGCCGGCCAACTGTGCGTTCATGACGATCTCGGAGCTCGCGGAGGCGGCCGAGGTCGACGCGTCTACCGTCTCGCGCTTCGCCGCGCGGATTGGGCTTACCGGGTATCCGGCGCTCGCGCGCCTGTGCCAGGAGCGCCTACGTGCCGACGCACAGCTCCTTCAGCGTTTCGACAGCCTAGCCTACCGCGCGTCGTCGAGCGCCGGCGCTTTCGGCGGCGTGGTAGCAAACGACCAACGCAATATCGCGCAGACGTTCGCTCATGTGCAGGCGCACGGTCACTGGGACGAAACGGTCGCAACGCTTGCGCGGGCGCGCACCGTCTACGTCGTTGGTTTGCGCGTCTGTTATAGCCCCGCCTACCTTCTGGCGTACCTCTTGTCGATGCTCCGCGCCGGGGTCGTTTTCATCAGCACCGAGGCCGGAAGGCTTCCGGATTGGCTGCGCGATCTGGGGCCCGGGGACGCCCTTGTCGTGGCGTCGATCCACCCTTACTCACGCGACGCGGTCGCGACATTCCAGTTTGCGCAGCGCCGCGGTGCGACGACGATCTCGCTCACGGACAACGCCGCTTCGCCAATTGCCCGCGGCGCGTCGTTCGTCTACTACGTCGAGACCGCGGGCGTCTCCATCATGAGATCGGTTACCGCGTTTGTGAGTCTCGCGGAGACGCTCGCCTCAGCCGTGGCCTTGCGCTTGGGCAAGGCGGCGCGCGCCGAGCTCTCGGCCCAAGAAGAGATGCTTCGTGAGTTCGGCTCATATGAAACGCATCTCGATGACGCCCCGGCGTACTTCAGACTCAGCGGCGACGATAAGGCTTGAAAGGACAGAGCGTGGCACGGATTCCCTACGTCGAAACAGATCATGCTGCGGACGAGCGGGTGCGACAACTCTACGAAGAGATCACACGACTGCGCGGCTCCGTGCTCAACTTGTACCGCGCACTGGCCAATCAGCCGGAGGCACTGCGCGCCTTTATGGCGATGTCGCGCCACGTTCGCGACGAGTCGAGCCTTCCAGCCGATCTTCGCGAGCTGACGATTCTGGTGGTCGCTCATACCATCGACGTCCCTTACGAGCGATTCCACCACGAGCCCGCCGCACGCAAGGCGGGTGTCAGCGAGCAACAGATAGCGGCGCTCCCGCGGTGGCGAGAGAGTGCCGCGTTTACCCCCGCGCAGCGTGCCGTGCTGGCATACGCCGAAAGCGTTGCACGATACCATACCGTGGACACGGCTACGTTCGATGCCCTGCGCGAACACCTGTCGCACGCGCAGCTCGTCGATCTCGCGGTGACGATCGCTTGGTATCACTTTTGTGCGGCTTTGATCGGACCATTGGAGATTGATCTCGAACGATGACCAACGTTTTCTATCGTGATGTCGCCAAACGCTACCCTACAGCGGTGCGCGGTGAGGGGGTTTACCTCTACGACGCCGACGGAAAGCGCTATCTGGATGGAAGCGCCGGTGCGCTCGTGGCAGCCGTTGGCCACGGCCGGCGAGAGATCGCCGATGCGGCGGCGACCGCGATCGCGACCCTCGGTTTCGCGCACACCTCGCAGTTTACGACCGATGCGCAGGAGCAGCTCGCTGCCGCCGTCGCCGCGCTGGCCCCCGAAGGGCTCGATCATGTCTATTTCGTTTCGGGCGGCTCCGAGGCCAACGAGACGGCCATCAAGATGGCCTATCAATATCATCAGCGGCGTGGAAAGCGGGAGAAGAGCATCGTGATCTCCCGCGTACCCAGCTATCACGGGATTACCTTGGGGGCGCTTTCCGCTTCCGGACATCGCTCGCGGCGGGCCGCTATGGCGCCGCTGGCCAGCTCGTGGGTCCAAGTTGCGGCGCCGGCGTGCCGCGAGGAGACCTGCCGCTACGTCCCAGCGTGCCCTGCCTGCGGCGAACGCTGGGCGGCTGCGATCGAAGACGCGATCCTTGCGGCGGGGCCGGATCGTGTGAGCGCCTTTATCGCGGAACCCGTGACGGGCTCGTCGTGCGCTGCATACGTGTCGCCGCGGCCCTTCTTCACGCGCATGCGTGAGATCTGCGACCGTTACGACGTGCTGCTCATTGCGGACGAAGTCATGTGCGGCATGGGGCGTACAGGATATGACTTTGCCATCGAGCACGATGGTGTCGTCCCCGACATCGTCACGACGGCCAAAGGGCTGGGAGCGGGATATTCGCCGCTCGGAGCCGCCATCGTTTCCCGGGACGTGTTCGAGGCGTTCGGCGCAACACGGACCTTCACGCATGGGTTTACGTATTGCGGGTCACCGGTTGCCGCGTCGATCGGCAACGCAGTGCTGGCGATCTTTCAGCGTGAGTGCCTGCGGCAAAACGCTCTGGAACAGGGAGCATACTTGCGGCGTGGACTGGAGCAATTGGCGGCAACGCAGCCGCTCGTCGGTGAGGTACGCGGTCTAGGACTCATGCAGGGCCTCGAGCTGGTGGCCGATCGCGGCTCCGCGGCGACCTTCGCGCCTGAGCGCAGGGTCACGGCCAGAGCCGTTGAGATCGCCTTCGGGCGCGGGCTGATTCTCTATCCTGCGGGAGCCGGTGCGACGGAACGTCACCACGATCAGCTCTTGATCGGGCCGCCGCTTTCCATCCAACGCCATGAGATCGACGAGCTTCTCTCTCTCCTCGATGCCACGCTCAGCGATCTCGCGAGCGCACTTTCCATCGTGCGCTGACTGACATTTCATCTTCGATCATTGGAGGTAACGAGTATGTTCGGGACTCTGCATTTCAAAGGAACACGTACGGCGCTCGCCCTGCTGTGCGTGATGGCCCTATTCGGCGGATCGGCGCCGGCCTCGGCCGCCGATCAAGTGATCAAGATTGGACTGGATTTCTCTGTTTCGGGGGCCGACACCGCCGACGATCAGCCGCCGCAGTTCGGCGCGATGCTCGCCATCGAAGAGGCGAACAAGAACGCGCCCAAAGGCTTTCATTTCGAGCCGATGGGGCTGGATGACGCCGTCGCCGGAATTCACAACCCGCAGCAAGGCGCAACGAACATCCGGGCGATGATCGCCGATCCCGCCGTTCTCGCCGTCGTGGGACCCGGTTTCTCTAACGTCTCCGCCGCGACGATCCCGTTGACCAACCCCGTGGGCCTCGTACAGATCACTACGCAGGCGACGAACCCCACGCTGACCAAGACGCCGAAGTACCGCACCGCCTATCCGGATCGGCCGAACTACTTCCGCGTCTGCGCGACCGACGATCTCCAGGGAGAAGCGGATGCCGCGGTGGCCAAGAGCTTACATCTCGAGCGCGTGTATATCATCGACGACAATGAGACGTATGGCCGCGGTCTCGCGGAGGTGTTCGAGAAGAAGTTCCGCGGGCAGGGTGGTACGGTGCTAGGCCATGACCACGTTACCGCGCAGCAGCAAGATTTCAAGGCGCTGCTGACCAAGATCGCGTCGATGGCGCCCCAGGCGATCTTCTTCGGCGGGACCACCTCCACGGGCGGAGGCTTGATCCGCCAGCAGATGCCGGGCTCCGGCCTCGATTCCGAGCACGTTGCGTTCCTCGGCGGCGACGGACTGAACAGCAAGGAGTTTGTGAAGCTGGCAGGCGCCGCGGCGGATAACGTCTACTATACGGTCGCTTCGCCGCATCTCGGTGACACGCCGAGAGTTCGGGCATTCGAGGCTGCTTACCGCTCGCATTTCCACGCAGACCTCGGTGCATATTCGGCCAACGGTTACGTGGCGGCGCACGCGGTGATCGCGGCCATCGAGAGCGCAATCAAGAAGAATGGCGGCAACCTGCCCTCGCGCGTTCAAGTGCTCGATGCGATGCGTCAAACGAAAATAGAAACGCTGATCGGGCCGCTGAGCTTCGATAAAAACGGTGATACGACCAACCCGGTCTTCTCCGTGATGCACGTCAAGGATGGCAAGCAAGTCTTCATGAGCCAGTTGACCGTAAAAGTCTAAAGCCGAGTTACAGCGGAGGGTCGAGGAAACAGGAGGGTTCGCTGTTAGCGGATGCGATGGCGTTCGATCAGCTGCTTGGCAATGATCGTGCGCTGGATCTCGTTGGTTCCCTCGCCGATGAGCAACAGCGGGGCGTCGCGGTAGTAGCGCTCGACGTTGAACTCTTTGGTATAGCCGAAGCCGCCGTGGATGCGCATCGACTCAAGGGCGCAATACTGTGCGGTTTCGGTTGCAAAGAGCTTGGCCATGCCGGCCTCCATGTCGCAGCGCTCGCCGCGGTCCTTGCTTTCGGCCGCTGAGCGCGTGAGCAGGCGGGAGGCCTGCACGCGCGTTGCCATGTCGGCCAGCTTGAGCTGGATCGCCTGGTGCTGCCAGATCTGCTTGCCGAAGGTCTCGCGCTGCTGGGCGTAGCGCACGGCGTCGTCGAGCGCCGCCTGGGCGAGTCCCACGCCGCGCGCGGCAACGTTGATGCGGCCGAGCTCCAGTCCGCTCATGATCTGCTTGAAGCCTAGGCCCTCCTGGCCGCCGATGAGATTGGCCGCGGGCACGTGGTAGTTGTCGAAGACGACTTCGCAGGTGTCGAGGCCTTTGTAACCGAGCTTTTCGATCTCCCGGCTGACGATGAACCCCGGTCCTTGGTCCTTCTCGACGATGAAGAGGCTGATGCCGCGGTGCGCCGGCGAGGCCGATGGGTCGGTCTTGACCAAGACGGCGTACGTGTTGCCGTGGAGGCCGTTGGTCACCCAGAGCTTGGTGCCGCGCAGGACGTACCAATCGCCGTCGCGCGTCGCCGTGGTGCGTATCGCCTGGAGATCGGTGCCCGCGCCGGGCTCGCTGAGCGCGATACCTCCGCGACGCTCGCCCGTCGCCATCAGCGGCAGCCAGTGGGCGCGCTGCTCCTCCGTCCCGCCGCGCAAGATGTCGTAGCACATGATGAGGTGGCTGTTGAGGATGCCGCTGACGCTCATCCATGCGTGGGCGATCTCCTCGATGATCGAGGCGTATGAGACGACGCTCAGGCCGACGCCCCCGTACTCCTCGGGAATCGTCGCCCCGAAGAGCCCCAGCTCTTTCATGCGCTCGACGAGCGCTGCTGGGAAGGTATCGCTCTGTTCCATCGCGTGAGCGATGGGCCGGACTTCTCGATCGACGAAGCGACGAACCTCGTCGACGATCTCGCGCTCGAACTCACTGCGGTCAGGGCTCAACATGTGCGGTCGGTGCTCCTTACTTGGTTCGGCCCAGCCAGCGTTGGCGCGCTTGGCCGGCTGCTTCGCGTGCGCGATCTTCGATCTGCGCCTCCGTCAGCGTGCTCAAGGGATGGGCGATCACAATGGGGTCGAGGTCCTCCATGCCCAGCGCCGCGCGCTGCACGTGAGCTTCGTGAAGGAAGACCTCGGTCACGACGACGGCGCTGGGGGTCCCAAGCTCCTCGAGCGAGATGGCATCGTGCATACAGCACGACGTACAGGAGCCTCAATCACCGATTGCCGTGAGCACCGCCTGGTTTTCAGCGGCGATCCTCGCGATCAGCGCCGGATCGGCCGACTTGGAGAAGCTCTCCTTCTTGTAGTAGCGGACTTCGCCGATTTCGTCGTCGCGCTGCAGCAACGTGACGATGGCGCGCAACAGCTTGCCGCCGTTCCACTTCGTGTTGTCGAGAACTCCTAAGCGTAGACCGCGCAGGGCAGCCGGTCGTGGGGCGAGCGGCTTAGGCTTGGCCTCGACCACGCCGGTCGGGTCATAGATCATCGTGCTTCCTCCCTCGGACAGCAGGTTTCTTTCACAGGCGGCAGGTTCCGTCGACGCAGAGCGGCCCTCCCGTCATGGGTGCGCTGCCGTCGATCGCCCGCAGGACCGGGCTGGTCATGTGTCCCCAACCCGGGATGAAGGCGGAGAAGCGGCCCGCCTCGCCGCCGGCGACGAAGAGATGGATGTCGTCGGGCGAGGCCACGATGGGAATACGCGCCCCATCTTCACGCTTGTACCAGCGCGGCAGATTGCGGTTGTAGATCTTGCCGTAGCGGCCGCTGAAGCTGATCTGGTCGAAGGTATTGGTGGTGTTCATCCACAGGTAGCTGCGCACGTCGTAGCGAGTCCAGCCGTGCTGCGCGATCGTGGCGGCATGTTCGGGGCCGATGATCACGGCACACGATCCGCCTGACACTGCGTTGTTGTGCGCGAAGGTGCTCATCGCCGAGACGATGCTGTCGAGGATGCCCTGCGGGTCGTTGGCGACGTGGTTGGTGACGCTGTGCGGAGGCTCGGCGGCGATCACGAAGACCGTGCTCTGCTCCGGCGCGTAGCCGCGATCGACGTGATACGGAGCCCAGGGGCTGATCTCTTCGTTCTCAGCGATGCAATACGTGTACTTACCGGGATGGCCCAGCGTGCTCTTGTCCAGATCGCCTGGTGTCGCGCCGCCAACGGTGAGCAAGACCAGACGGATCGCGCGGCCGATCGTCGCGTTGGCGCGGTTCCCGGAGCCGAAGACGTTGCAGCCGGCGTTCATTCCGATCTCGTGCCTGACCGGGCCGTTGACCACAAGGAGCGGTGCCGCCATGTGCGTCGTCGCCTGCACGCCGTTGAGGTTGAAGTGCGCGTCGCAGAGGGCCAACAGCGCAGCGCGGACTACCGGGGCGTAGATCGGCTTACAGCCTGCCATCACGAGGTTGACCGCAAGGACCTCGCGCGTGAGGTTGCCGTAGCGCGGCGGAACGCGGCATTCGAGGCAGCCGCCGTCTCCCCCAAGCGCCGCCACCATCGCAGCTACTTTCTCGGGCGTCGGCGGAACGACCGGAAGCCCGTCGGACCAGGGCCGCTCGAAGTAGTACTCTACCAGATCCTCGTTTGGGCGTGCCTCCGCGGCGTTCTGCAACGTCTTCATGCCTCTCCCAAATATGCGCGTTTGACGTCGGCGTGGCCGCGAATTTCGGCTGCGCCGCCTTGCAAGACCACGCGCCCCTCGGCGATCACATAGGCGCGTGTAGCCAGCTCGAGCGATTGCACCACGTTCTGCTCCACGAGAACGACGGTGATGCCCATCGCGTTGATCTCCTGTACCATGGCGAAGATGCGCGCCGTCAATAGCGGCGATAGCCCGATCGAAGGCTCGTCCATCAGGAGAATACGCGGCTCGGACATCAGCGCACGCGCGATCGCCAACATCTGCTGCTCGCCGCCGGAGAGCGTTCCGGCAGCCTGACTGCGGCGCTGACCGAGTATGGGGAAGCGCTCCTCCATCGCCGCGAGGTTGACGCGCAGGTTGCGGCGCGAGCGCGCCGCCTGTCCGCCGACCAGCAAATTCTCCTGGATGGTCATCTCGGGAAAGAGATGGCGCCCTTCGGGGACCAGGACCAGTCCGCGCTCGACGATCTCACGGGGACTCTTGCGTTCGAGGTGCTCGCCGTCGAGCAAGATCTCCCCGCTGCGCACGTGGAGAATGCCTGCAATGCTGTTCATCGTCGTGGTCTTGCCGGCACCGTTGGCGCCGACGATCACGACGATTTCCCCCTCGTCGACATCCAAGCTTACGCCGTGCAAGGCTATGAAGTCGCCGTAGGCGACGTTGAGGTCGCGAACGCTCAGCATGCTCACGAATGCCCCTTCGTGGGAGGAGCTGCGCCCACGTCGTCGAGACTCGTCCCGAAGTAAGCTTCGCCGACGCGCGAATCGGCAACGATCTCCGCCGGCGTGCCATCGGCGATCTTCTTGCCGAAGTCGAGCACGGCGATACGGTCGGAGATGCGCATCACGACGCGCATCACGTGCTCGACGCCCCCGATGGCCGCGATCCCCCGTTCCCGCAACTGCTCGATGAAGGCCGCCATCGTATCGATCTCGGTGGGTGTCAGGCCTGCCATCACCTCATCGAGCAGCAGCAGCTTGGGGCGCAGCGCCAGCGCACGGGCAACCTCCAGACGCTTGCGCTGCGTCAGCGTCAACGATCCCGCAGGCCGGTCGGCGAGCGTGGCGAGGCCGACGGACTCGAGAACGTCCTGTGCGGCGCGCCGCGCTCGCTCCAGCGTGCGCTCGTGAACCAGTGCAGCGACTGCGACGTTGTCGCGCACGCACAGGCGTGCGAACGGGCGCGCGATTTGGTAGGTGCGTGCGATCCCTGCAGCGGCAATCCGTTGGGGCGACCAGCGGACGATCGATTCGCCCTGGAAGCGTACGTCGCCGGAACTCGGCCGCATCACGCCGCTGATGATGTTGAAGAGCGTGGTCTTGCCGGCGCCGTTGGGGCCGATGATGCAAAGGATCTCGCCTTGGTTCACTCGCAGGTCCACGCCGTCCAAAGCGCGTACGCCGCCGAAGGCGCGGCTGACGTTTTCGATCTCCAGCAGCGGAGCGCTCATCGATGGCCCTGCGCCGCGCGCGCGCGGTGCCGCGCGAGTGCCGCGCTGACTGCCGGAGCGATACCGCGTGGGAGAAAGACCAACAGGACGACCACCAGGCCGCCGAAGATCATCAGGTAGGCTTGGGGATATTGGGCGGCGAGCATCTCGGAGACTTGCGACATCAGGACGCCGCCGATGAGCGGTCCCCAGACCGTGCCGATGCCGCCGAGGATCGTCATCGCCACGGCCTGGAGATCGAAGCGCGTGGCGAAGGCCGAGACCGGTTCCACGTAGGTCAGATACCAGGCGTAGCCGCCGCCGAGCAGTCCCGGTACGATTGCGCTGATGACGAAGGCCCAGACCTTCGTCGTGGTGACCTGGACGCCGAGCGTCGAGGCCACCTGTTCGTCCTCGCGCAGCGCCTGGAGGCGAAGCCCGAACGCACTCCGATCGATGAACAGCGTGGCGGCGAACGTGAGCAGTCCGATGGCCAGCGTCCAGTAGTAGGCGGGAAGCGCATTGGATCCGGGCGGGAGAAAGAGGCCCGAGCCGCCGCCCGTCAGCTGCCAGGAATTGGCGACGACTTGCAGCGTCTGGGCCAGGCCCAGCATGCCCAGCGCGAAGAACGCGCCGCGCAGCCGCAGCATCAGATAGCCCAGCGGAACGGCCAGCGCCGCGGAGATCACACCTCCCAGCAACGCCCCTTCCCACCACGGCAAGTTGCCTCGGGTGACCGAGATTGCCGTTGTGTAAGCGCCCAAGCCAAAGAAGGTGACCTGCCCGAACGACAGGTAGCCGGCGTAGCCGGAGATGACATTCCACGCGTAGGCGAGCGCAACGTAAAGGACGGTAATGTAGAGCAACGAGCGTGCATAGCCGTTCAAGAACTGCGGCACGAGCGCAAGGACGGCCGCCACGATGGCGAACGCGATGACCGTGCGGCCTTTCATGCGCCGCTCTTTCCCAGGATGCCGGCCGGCCGCAGCAGCAGCACCAGGATGAAGAGCACGTAGGGCGCGGCTTGCGCCACTTGTGCCGTGGCGAAGTAGCCGGTGAACGAGACCGCAAGGCCGATGACCGCCGCTCCAACCAGCGTCCCGGCGTAGTTTCCGAGACCGCCGAGCGCGATGACGGCGAAGGAAGCGAGCGTGACGTTTGCTCCAGTCTCCGGATTGACGGTGAAGATGAGGATGAGAAGGCAGCCGGAGGCTGCCGCGATTGCCGTTCCCAGCGCGAAGCTCAACGTGCGCACGCGCTCGACGTCGACACCGCATGCGAGCGCACCCTGAACGTTTTGGCTGGTGGCGCGGATCGAGCGTCCGAGGGCGGTGTAGCGCAGCAAGAGCGCCAGCAGCACCGCGATGATACCGGAGGCGACGAAGGCGGCCAGGCGCGCCTGCGCGATGGAGAACGGTCCTAGCGTCCAGGCACCCGTGAGATAGGGAACGGAGCGAAAGTTACCGCTGAAGAACGTAAGCCATGCCCCGACGAAGAAGTACGAGAGCCCGAAGGTCATCAGCAGAGACGTAGCCTCCGCGGAGGCGAGATCCTCCGGCAGGCGCCGGAGAAAGGCGCGCTGGATCAGCGCGCCTAGTCCGAATGCCAGCACGAAGGCGAGCGGCAGCACGACGAACAGATTCGCGTGCCACCGCTCGAAGAGAACCGCGGACAGCAGCGCCGCCCCGATGACGAACTCGCCGTGAGCGAGGTTGACGATGCGCATCACCCCGAAGATCACGTTGAGCCCCAAGGCTGAGAGCGCATAGACGCCGCCGACCAGCAGGCCGTCGATCGTCAGTTGGCCGATGAGCGCTGCATGCATCGCGGTTAGATTCTTAGCGCGTAGACCACGAAACGAAGGGGAGACTTGGCGGCTGTTGGGCCAACGCTTTGGGATAGATGACGAATTGCTTCCCGTTCACCCACTGCAGGACCAGCGACTTGTAGCCTTGCTGGATGCCGGTCTTCGGATCCACCTTATACGTGCCCATGACGGTCGGCATCGTCAACGTGGCCAGCTGATCGCGCAGCTTCGCGGAATCGAGCGAGCCGACGCGCTTGACGGCCTCGCCGAGAACTTCGAGCGACGCGTAGTTCGCTGCCGCATGGTAGTCGGGCGGGTGGCCGAACGTCGATGTGAAGGCCTTGACGAATGATGCGTTCCCCTGCGTCTTGAGCTCAGCGCTCCAGTTGCCGGTACCCATCACACCGTCGGCGTCCTTCCCGTTCTGCGTGCCGAAAGAGAGCTCGGTTGGGCCAACGCCTTCATAGACGAGCTTCGGCGCAAAGTTGGCCTGTTTCATCGCACGCAGCAGCCCTACCGAGTCGGGCAGGTACGAAGCGGCGATGACGATGTCGGGATTGGACTGCTTCATCTTCTCGACGATCGAAGAGTAATCCGAAGCGTTATGCGGGTAGAGCTGGTTGAAGACGACCGTCATACCCATCTTTTTCGCGAGATCGTCGACTCCGGCGACGACCGAGCGCGGGAAGAGCGTGTCTTCACCGGTAACGGCGATCGTCTTGAATCCCTTTTCCTTCGCGATCGCGATAGGCCCCTCGACGTAGTCGGAGGCGATCTGGATGCCCTGGAAAATCTCCGTCAGCCCGCGCTCGAAGGGTGCCGTGGAGGCAACCTCGGGCGATATCATCGGCATGTGATGCTGCTGCGCCACATTGGCCACGGAAGCCGTGACCGCGCTGGAATACGGGCCGACGATCAGGTCGACGTGGTCCTGATCGATCAGGCGCTGGTAGAGGCGCACCGCCGTGGCGGGGTCGCTGGCGTCGTCGTAGGTCTTGAGCTCGATCTGGCGCCCTAGCAGACCGCCCGCGGCGTTCCGCTGCTTGACCCAGAGCTGGTATCCCTGAAGCGCGAGCTTGCCGCTGTCGGCGTAGGCCCCCGTCTCCGAGATCGATGCTCCGATGACAATGGGTTTCTCGGCAGCGCTCGCGGCGAGGCGCGGCCCTCCGAGCACGAAGAAGAAAGCCGTTGCCGCAACCCCGGCGGCGATCACCTGCAGGCGAGTTCTCCTCATGGCAGCCTCCTTACGATGGTGACGATGGCGGTGAATGATGACCTTTCTTCCAGTAACCTGACCGTTCGAGACGCGCGAGCAGAAGCTCGCAGCCGACGCGCACGTGCTGTTGGGCCGTTGTGCGCGCCGTTTCGGCGGAGCCCGATGCCAGGGCCCTGATGAGAGCACGATGCTGCGGCATCGCTTTTCTCGACCATCCGGGCACCAGGCGGTGGAACGCGTGCGGGACGCTGCGCGTCACCAGGCGGAGCATGCGGGCGAGGCGCGGTGAGTGCGCGCACCCGTTGATGAGGCGGTGAAACTCCCAGTTGAGCGCATCGATGGTTTCGCCGGAGCGATGCGTAAGCGCATGCTCCATACGTCGCTGAAGCGTTTCGCACGCTTGGAGCAGCGGCTCATCGATGGTAAGCGCGGCACGGGCAGCCATCTCTCCGCAGAGAAATTCGTGCACGAGATAGGCGTCGCGAATGTCCGCGCGCGTCATCGGGATCACGCGTACGCCGCGTGCCTTGGCGATCTCCACCAGTCCCTCGCGCTCGAGCGCCAGGAGCGCGGAGCGAACCGGAGTGATGCTGGTGCCGAGTCCGCCGGCGATGTCGGCCATGCGCAGCCACGTCATCGGCGAGAGGCGTCCCGCGATGATCAGGTCGCGCAGATGGGTGAGGGTGCGCGCCGAGAGCGATGACGCGCCGTCGGGGGGCAGCGATTCGAGGCCCCTGATCGCGGCATTCATCGCTGCGCACCGTTGCGCTCGTAACGCATGAATGCGGCGACGACCTCGGCCAGCGGAGATCCGGTGGGGAAGACGTCGGCGATGCCCAACGCACGGAGCGTCTCGACGTCCGCGGGAGGGATCGCTCCACCCACCAATACCGGGACATCTCCGGCCCCCTGTGCGCGCAGACATCCGATGAGCTTGCGGCTGAGGCTCACGTGCGCTCCCGAGAGGATGCTCAGGCCCACGGCGTTGGCGTCCTCTTGAACGACGGTCGCCGCAATCTGCTCGGGCGTTTGGCGCAATCCCGTATAGATGACTTCAGCGCCGGAGTCGGCCAGAGCACGCGCGATGACCTTCGCCCCGCGATCGTGTCCGTCGAGCCCGGGCTTAGCGATGACGATGCGCATCAGATGACGATCGGCTCGCGGAACTCGCCGAAGACGCTGCGCAGCAGGCCGCAGATCTCGCCCAGCGTGCACGAGGATTCGACGGCTTCGATCAACGGCGGCATGAGATTCTCCCCGCTCCCCGTCGCTGCGCGCAGCGCAGCGAGCGCCTGTTCGGCGCGCACTCCGTCGCGGCGGCCCTTGACTGCGTGCAGGCTATCGATCTGGCGATGCACGGAGGATTCGTCGATCTGAAAGAGCTCCAGGTTGCGCGTCGAGCCTTCGGTACGGAAGCGATTGACGCCGACGATCACCTCGTCGCCGGACTCCAGACGCCGCTGGCGCTGGTAGGCCTCGTCGGCGATCAACTGCTGGATGTAGCCGCTCTCGACGCAGGGAACCATCCCTCCTTGCCCCTCGATCTCTTCCATCAACGCACAGACTTCGCGTTCCGTTGCGTCCGTCAGCGACTCGACGTAGTACGAACCTCCCAAGGGGTCGGCTACTTCGGCGGTTCCCGTCTCGAAGGCGAGAATCTGCTGCGTGCGCAGAGCCAGCTCGGCGCTCTGCTCCGTAGGAATCGCGAACGGTTCGTCCCAGGCGGCGGTGAAGATGGAGCTGGCGCCGCCGAAGATCGAAGCCATCGCTTCGTAGGCCACGCGGATCGCATTGTTGACGGGCTGCTCGGCCTGAAGCGTACTGCCGCCGCAAACCAGGCCGAAGCGAAAGGCCCAGGAGCGCGGATTCTGCGCGCGAAAACGCTCGCGCATCACGCGCGCCCAAATGCGACGGGCGGCGCGGTACTTTGCGATCTCCTCGAAGAAATCGCTATGCGTGTAAAAGAAGAAGCTGATATTGCTTGCAAAGGCGTCTACCGCCATCCCGCGCGCAAGGCAGCGTTCAACGTACGTGATACCGTCGGAGAGCGTGAAGGCAAGCTCTTGCACCGCCGTCGCGCCGGCATCGCGAAAGTGCGCGCCGGCGACGCTGATGGCGTTGAAGCGCGGGACTTCTTTGGCGCAGTACTCGATGGTGTCGACGATGAGGCGAAGCGAGGGCTCGACCGGGTAGATCCATGTGCCCCGTGAAACATACTCCTTGAGGATGTCGTTCTGGATCGTTCCGGAGATTCGCCGCAGATCGGCGCCTTGGCGCTTGGCGACGGCGACGTACATCGCAAGGAGCACTGCCGCCGTGGCGTTGATTGTGAACGAGGTCGTGATCTCGTCGAGGCGGATTCCCGCGAAGAGGCGCTCCATATCTTCGAGCGTGTCGATCGCGACGCCGACGCGCCCGACTTCCTCCTCAGCGCGCGGGTCGTCGGAATCGTAACCGAGCTGCGTGGGGAGGTCGAGCGCGACGCTGAGGCCGGTCTGTCCCTGCTCGAGAAGGTAGCGGTAGCGCGCGTTCGACTCTTGAGCGGTACCGAAGCCGGAGTACTGACGCATCGTCCAGAGCTTGCGCCGGTAGCCTTCGCTCTTGACGCCGCGCGTAAATGGAAAGACGCCGGGGTCGCTCACGTCCTCGGCGTAGCGCGATCCGTTCCAATCGGCGGGTCCGTAGAACGTCTTGCGCGGAATGCCCGATGGCGTTGTAACGTCACGCTTCTCGCTCAATGAAACGTCGACACCCCCTACACCGCATTGCTAGAGGTTGCTCGATTCGAGTGGAGCCTGCCCGGCGCTCAACGCCACTAGATTCTCGCTGAGAACTGATCTATACTGGCACGATAGCATACTAAATGTTTTTAGACAAGGGGGCTTTTTTGGCGCGCGAGAGTTACGCGACGATCGCTTTGAGCCGGCGCGCGAGCGAGCATGTCCTCGTCATAACGCTGAGTCGCCCCGAAGTTCATAATGCGATTAGCCTTGGCATGATCGATGAGATCAGCGAGGTGCTCGCGGAGGCCGCCGGTGACCCGCTCCTGGGCTGCCTCGTGGTCACCGGGGCCGGCGAGAAAACCTTCACGTCCGGCGGTGATCTGAAGGAGTTCGCAGGGTTACGGACGCGCGAACAGGCCGAGGAGATGTCGCTGCGGATGCAGCGTCTTGCACGTGCCATCCGCAACGCGCCGTTTCCGGTGCTGGCGGCGATGAACGGCGACGCATACGGCGGAGGACTGGAGTTCGCCCTCGCTGCGGATGCGCGCGTACTGGACGAGCGGGGACGCGTAGGCTTCTTGCAGGTGACGATCGGCGTGACCCCCGCATGGCGCGGTGTCTCCCGCGCCCAGGAGCTGCTCGCGCGGTCAACGGCCTTCTTGCTGATGTCGACGGGCGAAGTGATCGATGCGCCGCGGGCCTTGACGTACGGGCTCGTGGACCGCGTTGCCCCGGCAGGCGCCGCGCTTGCGGAGACGCTCGAGATTGCCGCGAAGATCGCATCCCATCCGCCGCTCGCCGTGCGCACGATCAAGCAGATGCTGAACGCGCCGCTGGGCGACGCCGACGAGGACTTGGAGCGCGAGGCAGCGGCCTTTGCCGGTGCCTGGATCTCGGCCGATCACTGGGAGGCGTTGGCCGCGCGCAGCGAGCGCCGCCCCGGGAGGTATACGGGTACATGAGCTTTTTCGATGCACTCTATGCGGGCTCCGAGAGCGTCTACGGCGAGGCCCCCGACACGTTCTTGGTTCAGCATTTACCGCTCGGGGGCGTACGCAGCGCGCTCGACGCCGGCGGCGGTGAAGGCCGCCATGCGCTCTGGCTCGCGCGTGCGGGGGTCGCGGCCGAACTAATCGACAGCTCCGAGGCCGCGGTCGAGCGTTGCGCGTCTCGCGCGCGCGAAGCCGGGCTGGCAATTCACGCAAGCGCCGTCGATCTGCGAAGCTGGGAGCCGCAACGCGCCTACGACGTCGTCATCGCCGCGATCGTCCTCCATGCATTCAAGATCGCGCGCGCCGCCGACGTCGCGGAGCGTCTGCGTCGCGCGGTCGCGCCGGGAGGCTATCTCTATCTCTCGGTCCACCTAGCCGGTGGTGCCGAGGAGCACATGCGCCGCGAGGCGGCCCAAGAGGAGCGCGCCGAGCGCTCGTACTTCGCGCACCACCATATTAAGACGCTGTTCATGGAGGAAGAGGTGCGGGCGATGGCGCCATGGGCGTTGGTTGCGCGAGAGCGCGTCGCAGGCGAGCGCTGCCCGCGCCCGGAGTGTCCCTATCCGCATGACGTGTTGCGCCTCCTGACGGTGCGCCGCTGACGCCGCAACGGATCGGCGTTCTCGATCTCAGCGCGGGCTGATGCCGCAACGCTCCGCGAGAGTTAGGGCATCCTGGATGCCGGCGATGCCGTGGTGGAAGTAGACATAGACGTCGCACGCGGGATCGAAAAGCTGCTGAACGCGGTGCACGACCGTATCCAACTCCTGCGGCGGATAGCGCTCGTCATTTCCTGCGGGGCCGCGGAGGCGAACGTAGCCGAAGTCCGCTGTACGCACCGTCTCTAGGGCCGCACCGGGATGGTCGCTCGTGACAAGCACGACCCCTCGCTCTTCCAGTGCGGTGAAGACGGCGTCGTCGTACCACGAAGGGTGGCGAAACTCGAACGCGTAGCGACAGCCCGAGGGCAGCGCGCCAAGGTACGCCCGTAGCCATGTATCGTTGCGTTTGTGCGTCGGCGGGAACTGAAAGAGAAACGGCCCGAGGTGATCGCCGAGGGCTTCCATCTTCGTGATGAACCGCTCGACGTCAACGACGGTAGGTGCGTCGCGCCGATGCGTGAGGCGCTGTGAGGCTTTAACGGAGAAGAGGAATCCGTGGGGCGCGCCGTCACGCCAGCTGGCGACCGTCATGTCGCTCGGGGTACGGTAGAACGCGGCGTTCAGCTCGACGGTGGAAAAACGCTGCGCGTAGTATGCAAGCCACTGCTTTTGGGAAATCTCGTGCGGGTAGAAGTGGTTGCGCCACTCCGTGAAGCTCCAGCCGCTCGTCCCGACGTGCAGCATAATAGGCTTCGATTTCCTCTCCCAGACATACGATCCTAGGCCCTAGGTGTGCTTGGGCGGCTGTCGCCTGCGCGCCCCCTTGCTGGTTCGAGTCATCGATCCGAACGGAGAAATTGAGCTGGAGGAGCGTTGATTGCGCCCGTGCGTCGGCGGGAACACTGGAAAAGTCCATAAGGAGGGAACAACATGGCGCAAACGACGTCCGTGCGCGACGCTCTTCCGGTGATGCCCGGCGCGAGCGATGCGTACCGTTCGGCGCGAGAAGAACTCTTTCGCACCGAAACGGATTTGAAAGAACGCATTGGTGCCGTGGCCGAAAAGCGTCGAGCGCTCCCTTCCGGCCCGCCGGTTGAGGATTACGCGTTCTACGAAGGCGATCGGCGGGTGCAACTATCGGAGCTCTTTTCCGAAGGGAAGTCTGAGCTCATCGTCTACCATCTCATGTATTGGGCCGACGACGACGAGTTTTGTCCGATGTGCTCGATGTGGATAGACGGGCTCAACGGCGTCGCTAAGCACGTCGGGCAGCGAGCGAATCTCGCCGTCGCAACGCGAGCGCCCGTCGAGAAGTTACGAGCGTGGGCGCAGCGGCGCGGTTGGGATACGATCCGTTTGCTCTCCGACGATGGAGAGGCGTTCGCGCGCGACGTTGGCGCCGAGGATACGAACGGCGATCCCGTCGAAACGGTCGCGGTATTTTCGAAGGACGGGCCCACCATTCGAAATACGTATCTGTCGCACGCGTTTGCGTTCGGGCAGTGGGGTTACATCGACTTGCTGAACCCGGTTTGGCATCTGTTCGATCTGCTGCCGTCCGGTCGCGACGATTGGAATCCATCGAACGATTACGTCTAGCGCCTGTGTGCGGCGGTAGTTGGCGTGCGCGCTGGGGCGGTTGGACGCACGCGGAGAGGAGCTTCGTCGTACGTAGGGAGATACTCGGCATGTCGGGGCGTCGGTTCAAGCTGGGCGATCGCGTTAGCTGGAATTCGGAAGCCGGCCGGGTCAGCGAAAGAATCATCGGTGCCGATTGCGAAGAACGCAGCGTCATGATCATCGAGACGACGCGTTTGCGGCTGCGGCCATTGATCGACGCCGATATGGATCCGTATCTCGCCATGGCGGCCGATTCCGAGGTAACACGG
>SCQY01000052.1 GCA_004298665.1 bacterium
GCCGCCGTCTACGATAGCGGCGGCACCGTCGTCGAGCGTGCGCGTCTAGAGCATGAATTGCAGGAGGCGCGGGCTGCCGTGGCCGGCGCGGAGGCGCAGCGTGCCGAGCGCGGTGCCGCTGGTGCGGCGCTCCGCGAACGCCTTGCTGCGCTCTCGGCCGCACGGGATGCGGCGGCCACGCGTCTGGCGGCACTCGATACCGATGCCGAGCGCGCGCGTGCCGCGCGCGACGCCGCGCTAGGCGAGCTGGAGGCGCTGCGCGGCCGCCGTGGCGAGCTCGAGAAGAGCGCGCAGTCGGCGCGCGAGCACGCGGAGCAGATGGAGCACGAGGCGACGCGTGCGCGCGGCGAGCGCGAACAGCTTACGGCGCGCGTGCTGGAGTTGGAGAGCTTGGTGCGCGAGGCGGAGCTCCGCGAGCGCGAGCTCTCCGGATCGCTGGAGTCGGCGCGCATCCGCTTCGCCGAGATCGAAGCGGAGCTCAACCTGCTGGCGCAGACGTTCGCGCAGCATCCGGCCACGGAGCAGGAGCAGAATGACGTGCTCCAACGCTACGAAAGCTATGCGGACGATCCCGCTGCCGAAGTGCCCAAGATGCGCGAGGATCTCGGGCGGCTCGCCAACGTCAACCTCAACGCCGAGGCGGATCTGGAGGCCTTGACGGAACGCGAGCGCTTCCTCAAGGAGCAGATGGCCGATCTCCATGCAGCACGCGAAAAGCTGCTTGCCGTGATCGCAGAGATCGAGTCGAGCGCGCAGGAGACGTTCAACAAGACGTTCGAAGCGGTACAGGCATCCTTTGCCGAGACATTCGCGCGACTCTTCCCGGGCGGCGTGGCACGCATGTGGCAGACGGATCCCGAGCATCTATCGGAAACGGGAATCGAGATTGCCATCGCACCGCCGGGCAAGAAGATGATGAGCCTGCAGGCGCTCTCCGGCGGAGAGCGTGCAATGGTCTCGGTCGCGCTGATCTTCGCGATTTTGAAAGTGAAGCCCAGCCCTTTCTATCTCTTCGACGAGATCGACGCCGCGCTGGACGAAGCCAACGTGGGGCGCTTCAGCGATCTAGTCAAGGAGTTCGCGCGGGAGTCGCAGTTGTTGATCGTCACGCATAACAAGCGCACGATGGAGTTAGCCGATCGCATCTATGGCGTGACGATGCGCGAGCCCGGCATCTCGACGATCGTCAGCGCACGTTTGGAGGCCGCCGACGTTGCCTAATCCCCGGAATGCTCTGCTCTCCGTCTACGATCGCACCGGATTGACGGACTTGGGGCGCGCGCTGCGCGCCGCAGGCTACACCATCTACGCCACGGGCGGAACGCAGGCGTTCCTCGCGCAGCGCGGCATCGAGGCGGTGGAAGTAGGGGAGCTGACGGGCTTCCCGGCGCTGGCCGACGGACGCGTGAAGACGCTGCATCCCAAAGTCTTTGCCGGGATCCTGGCCGATCGCGAGAAGCCTCAGCATCTGCAGGAGCTGGAGGCCCATGCCATCCCGCGCATCGACGTGGTGGCCTGCAATCTCTATCCCTTCGAGGCGACGGTTGAGCGGCCGGGAGTTACCGTGGCCGAGGCTATCGAGCAGATCGACATCGGCGGCGTCTCGCTGATCCGCGCCGCGGCGAAGAACTACGCCGGCGATCTCTGCGTGCTGGTTGATCCTGCGCAGTATCCCGCCTTCATCGAGCATCTGCAGAGCGGCCGTTATCCCGACGTGAACGAACGCAAGGCGTTGGCCGTGCGCGCCTTCGAGCGCGTGGCCGAATACGATGCATCCATCGCGCGCTACATGGAAGCCGGGCAGAGCGGTGCCACGCTGCCGGGATCGCTGGCGTTGACGATGCCGCTGGAGTCGCCGTTGCGCTACGGCGAGAATCCGCAGGCTCGCGCAGCTTTCTATCTGCCCTCCGGTCAGCCGTTTCCCCGGCAGCTGCAAGGCAAAGCGCTCTCCTACAACAACTTGTTGGACCTGGATGCCGCGCTGCGCCTGCTGGCGCGTCCGACGGTGCCCGCCGGACATCCTGGCTTGACCGTCGGCGGCACGGTACGCGTAGCGATCGTGAAACATACCGTGCCGTGCGGTGTCGCCGAGCGTGAGAGCGTCGGCGAGGCGGTGCGTGCCGCACTCGACGCCGACCGCATCTCGGCCTTCGGCGGCATCGTGGCCTCCGATGAGCCGATCGACGGCCAGGCTGCCGATGCGCTAGGCGCCTTCTTTCTGGAGATCGTGGCGGCGCCGGCGTTCACGCCTGAGGCGCTGGCCGTCTTTGCCAAGAAGAAGAACCTGCGCGTACTGCTGGTGGAGCCTTCCTTGCCGCGGCGCCTGCTGGGCGAGCTGCGCGTGCGCAGCGCGCTGGGCGGCGTGCTGGCCGACGAGCCCGATCCCAGCTTCGCACCGGAGTCGTGGGCAGTAGTTTCGCAGCGCGTGCCGAGCGCAGGTGAATGGAGCGATCTGCTCTTTGCCTGGGGCATCGTGCGCTGGGTAAAGTCCAACGGCGCGGTGATCGCCAAAGACGGCGTCAGTTGGGGTGTCTGCGGAGGACAGACCAATCGTGTCTGGGCCGTGGGCATCGCCGGCCAGCGCGCCGGCGAGCACGCACTCGGCGCCGTCTGCGCCACCGACGGCTTCTTCCCGTTCGCCGACGGTTTAGAGGCAGCGGCCGCAGCCGGCTGTACCGCCGTCGTCGCACCGGGCGGCTCGATCCGTGACGCCGAGGTGATTGCCGCCGCGGACCATGCCGGCATCGCGCTCGTCTTCTCGACCCATCGGTTCTTCCTGCATTGACGATGCTGCCTACGATCGAGCAGGCGCGCGCGGCGCGCGAACGCATCGCGCCGTACATTCGCCGCACGCCTACCTACGCGCACGGCGGCATCGCCTACAAGCTCGAGCTGCTGCAGGTCAGCGGGGCGTTCAAGGTGCGCGGCGCCTTCAACGCCGTACTCCAGATCTCGCCCGAGCGGCGGGCGCTGGGCGTGGTGGCGGTGAGCGGAGGGAATCACGGCTTGGCCGTGGCCCACGTCGGCAAGACGTTGGGCGTCCGCGCCACCGTGGTGATGCCGGAGACCACGCCGGCCCGCACGGTGGAGCGCGCGCGTGCCGACGGTGCCGAGGTGATCCTGGTACCGACGATCGCCCAGGCCTTCGCGCTCGCCGAAGAGCGGCGCGCGCAGGGGCAGACGCTGATTCATCCCTTCGACGATGCAGCGGTCATGGCAGGACAGGGAACGATTGGCTTCGAGCTCTTGGAGGATATCCCCGATCTGGAGAAGCTGGTGATCTCCATCGGCGGCGGGGGGCTTATCGCGGGGATCGCCACGGTAGTCAAGGCGTTGCGCCCGCGGGTCCGGATCTACGGCGTGGAGACCGAAGGTGCCGACGCCATGCGCCAAGCGCTGGATGCGGGGGAGCCGGTGACGCTCCCAGCCATCACCTCGATCGCCAAGACGCTGGGTGCGCCCTACGTGGCGCCGGCCACGCTGGATGCGGCGCAACGCCTGCTGGAAGACGTGGTCGTGGTCAGTGACGCCCAGGCCGTCGAGGGGATCATCGCCATCCAGGACGCGCTCCACGTGCTCCCGGAGCCGGCCGCTTCGTGCTGCTACGCGGCCGTGCACGCGGGACTGGTGCCTCGGGCCCAGAAAGGCACCCTGGCTATTCTCGTCTGCGGGGGCAACGTCAGCCTCGACGATCTCGCTCTCTGGCGCACGGCGCTGGCCGTGTAATGGGCACCTACGTGCTGGCGCTGATCGGCTGTGCGCTGGCCTTCGGCGGCTTGATGCAGCACGCCGAGATCCAAATGGCCGGTTGGGACCCCGGCAGCCTGGGGTCGATCCCCGCGGCGCTGCACGCGGTGAGCATTGCGGGAACGCTGGTGGTGCCGGTCCTCTGGGTCTCGCGAGCCCTGCGCCCGGTGGGGGCCTTCCTCTTCGGCTTTGCGGCCGCCGCGCTGATCGCCGGACCGATCTTTGCCTCGCTGGCTCTGGAGGGCTACCTGCCGCACCTCTAGTGGGCCGAACAAGTTTTCACCAGAAGGTGAAGATTTGATGATGGAGGGGCTTGCCCGTTTGCTCTTTTTCTGCTACTTTGGTCTTAGTCTAAGGGTTTGAGTCTCTCGGTTCTGTGGTTGCGATCCTAGCTGACGAAGACGATCCCCGGCGATGTTTGATCACCTAGTCAGAACAAGGATTGAGAATCCAGATGTACCAAGACGAGACACTCACCTGCGTCGATTGCGCGCGACCGTTTACGTTCAGCGCCGGCGAACAGGAATTCTTCGCCCAGAAGGGCTTTACCAACAAACCATCACGGTGCCCCGACTGCCGCTCCGCCCGTAAGGCGCAGCGCGGTGGCGGCAGCGGTGGTGGCGGCGGCTTCGGCGGCGGTCGTCCGCAGCGCGAGATGTACACGGTGACGTGCAGCCGTTGCGGTAACGAGGCCCAGGTGCCCTTCCAGCCGCGCGGTGACCGTCCGGTCTACTGCCGCGACTGCTTCCAGCCTGCGAACCGCTACTAAGCGATAGCGGTCGGTTCACAACCACACGGAGGGACGGCCATGGCCGCCCCTCTCGTGTTTCTCAGCGTGCCGCGCGCTGCATTGTCGCGAACTGCACGAACCAGTCGAGTGCATCGGGGTTGGCCACGGCGTCCACGGAGAGCGAGCGCTCCAGCGGCATGCCCAGTAGGACGCGCTTCACGGGAACCTCGAGGCGTTTGCCCGTAAGGTTCTTCGGCACGTCGGGCACCTGGTAGATGGCGTCGGGAACGAAGCGCGGCGAGACTCGCTCGCGGATGGCGGTAACGATGCGTTCGCGCAGCGCGTCGTCGAGCGCGACGTTCTCGCGCAGGCGCACGAAGAGCGGCATGAACGAGTCGCGGCCGAGGTATTCCAGGTCTACCACCAGACTCTCCAGTACGTCGTCGATCGCTTCGACGGCACGGTAGATCTCGATCGTGCCCAGGCGCACGCCGCGGCGGTTGATGGTGGCATCCGAGCGGCCGTAGATGACCACGCCGCCGCTGGGAGTGATGGATATCCAATCGCCGTGGCGCCAGATGCCGGGGTAGACGGTGAAGTAACTTTCGCGGTAGCGCGTACCCTCGGGATCGTTCCAGAAGTAGAGCGGCATCGAGGGCATCGGCTCCAAAATGGCCAGCTCACCCACGCCGTCGATCAGCGGGACACCATGCGCATCGAGCGCCTCCGCGCGCACGCCCAGTTGCCGGCATTGAATCTCGCCGGCGCGCACGGGAAGCAGCGGGCAGCCGCCGACGAAGGCCGTGGCCACTTCCGTGCCTCCGGCGACGGATGCCAGATGCATGTCGCGCTTGACGTGCTCGTAGGTCCAGGTGAACTGCTCGGCGGTGAGCGGTGAGCCCGTGGTGCTGACCGCTCTCAGCGCGCGCAGATCGTGATCGCGTGCCGGCTCCACGCCGGCTTTCATGCCGGCGGCGATAAAGGCGGGGCTGGTGCCGAAGAGCGTGATCTTTGCCTGCTCCGCCAGGCGCCAAAGGACGTCGTGATCGGGATAGGCGGGATTGCCGTCGTACAGCACGATCGAGGCGCCGCTGAGCAATCCGCCCAGCAGGATGTTCCACATGATCCACCCGGTTGTGGTAAACCAGAAGAAGCGATCGCCGGGCTGTAGGTTTGCGTGGAGCGTCAGGAACTTCAGATGTTCCAGCAAGATGCCGCCGTGGCCGTGCGCGATGGCCTTGGGCAACCCCGTGGTGCCGGAGGAGTAGACCACCCAGAGCGGATGGTCGACGGGCAGAGGCTCGAACGTCAGCGCCGCGTTGGCGTTCATGCCCAGCAGGTCGTTCCAGACGATGGCGCCGGGAATCGACGTGGAGCCGGCGTACGCTGCATCGTTATCGTCGAGATAGGGGACGGCGATGGTGAAGCGCAGGCTTGGGAGTGCCTCTTGAATGTTGCGCACTGCATCGGTGCGATCGAAGCGCCGGCCGTTGTACTGGTACCCGTCGACGGCGATCAGGACGGTGGGATCGAGCTGCTTGAAGCGGTCGATGACGCTGGGCGTGCCGAAGTCCGGCGAGCTGCTGGACCACGTGGCGCCGATGCTGGCGCATGCAAGGAAGGCGACGACGGCCTGCGGGATGTTCGGCAGGTAGGCCACCACGCGGTCTCCGGTTCGCACGCCCAAGCCGCGCAGCGCGGCGGCGCACGCAGCGACGTCGCGCTGCAGCTGCTGCCATGAGATCTCGGTAAGCGCGCGACGCTCCGATTGGAAGAGCAGCGCGGGGTGGTCGGACGTAGCGTTGCGGAAGACGTGCTCCGCGTAGTTCAGCGTCGCGCCTTCGAACCAGCGCGCCCCAGGCATCGCGTGCGAGGAAAGCGCGTTGCGGTACGGCGTGCTCGCCGTGATCTCGAAGAACTCCCAGAGCGATGCCCAGAAGTCTTCCACGCGCTCGGTGGACCACTGCCAGAGCTCGTCATACGTGCCCAGGTGCAGGTTGCGGTGCGTTTCCAGCCAGTGAAGATAGCGCGTGAGGTTGGCGGCGGCGCGAAACTCCGCCGGGGGATCCCAGAGTACCGGATGCTCCATGTGGAGTCTTACGTTGACTCGAGGCGCTCCACCCGCTGGGTAAGGCCGGCAACATCGGTCTCGACTTCGCTCACGCGGTCATCCAAGCGCGCAGGGCGCCGGTCGATGCGTGGACGGTTGGGCGTCAAGAGGTCGTCGAGCGTTAGCTGGCAGTTGCGAGCAGTCCCTCTAGGCGTGTCTTGACGGCGGGCCACTCCTCGTCGAGGATGCTATACATCACGGTGTCGCGCACGAAGTGGTCGTAGGGACGGATCGTGTGCTTGCGCAGCACGCCCTCGCGTACGCCGCCGATGCGCTCGATGGCGCGCTGAGAGCGTAGGTTGCGCGCATCGGTCTTGAGCTGCACGCGTATGGCCCCCTGCGCCTCGAAAGCGTGGCGCAGCAGCAGGTACTTGCACTCGGTGTTGATCGCGGTGCGGCGGGCCGAAGCGCCCAGCCACGTCCAGCCGATCTCCAAGCCGCGGTCGGGTCGAAGGATGTCCAAGTAGCGCGTGGAGCCCACGGCACGATTGCTGGCGCGATCGATGATGGCGAAGGGGATCTGCGTGCCGGTACGCGCGGCCGCTTGCGCTTGCTCGACGAACGTTGTCGCGTCGTCCAGTGCGCGAAACGGTGCGATAGGCATGTAGAGCCAGATCTCCTCCTCGCGGCCCGCCTCGAAGAGCTCGGGGGCGTGCGCGAGATCGAGCGGCTCGAGTTGCACGTGTCTGCCTTCGAAGATGACCGGCTGGGGATCAAAGGCCAGGCTCACAAGCCCAACACGCTGCGCGCTTCGGCCACCACGCCGGTGAGCACGCCCTCGTCGAAAGGCGACTTCAGTTTCGCGCCGCGCACCAGCGTCTGGAACGGCACCTCGCCGCCGCGACCGCAGAGCGCTGCGTAATCGTCGAGCGTGCCACGGTAGTCCGTGCGTGAGCGCGCCCAGAACTGCAGCGCGCAGCACTGCGCCAGCGTGTAGTCGATGTAGTAGAACGGCGAATGGTAGATGTGGCGCTTCTCCTGCCACAGCCCGCCGGCGGACGGGTACGCGAGATCGCCGTAGTCGCGCCACGGCAGGTAACGACGCTCGACCTGCTGCCACATCTGGTGGCGCTCCGCGGGCGTGGCGTCGGGATTGGCGTAGACGAGGTGTTGGAAGTGATCGACGGCTACGCCGTACGGTAGAAAGAGGAAGGCGTCGGAGAGGTGCTCGGCGCGGAAACGATCTGCTGTATCGCCGAAGAAGCGCTCCATCTGCGGGTGCGCGAGGTACTCCAGGCCCATCGAGTCGATCTCCGCCGACTCGGAGGTTGGCCATAGGTAGTCCGTAAGCGGCAAGCTGCGGCTGCGATAGCACTGGAAGGCGTGGCCCATCTCGTGTACCAGCACTTCGACGTCGTGTGCGGTGCCGTTGAAGTTGCCGAAGATGAACGGCATCCCGACGGTGGGGAAGCTGGTGCAGAAGCCGCCGCCGGCCTTGCCAGCGCGATTCTCCATATCGATGAAGTGGCCGCTCACCATCGTGCGGAAGAATGCGCCCAGCTCCGGGTGCATGGCGTCGAAAGCCTCTTGGCAGCGCGCGAGGATCCACGCCAGGTCGCCTTTGGGACGCGCGTTGCCGCGCGGATCGCTGATCTTCTCGTCCCAGAACATCGGACCGACGACTCCCAGGCGCTTGGCGCGCCCCTGCACGATGCGTTGCGCCAGCGGCACGACGTCACGGGCGATCTGATCGCGGTAGCGTTCGACGTTGCGCTGGTCGTAGTCGATGCGATGCATGCGCTTGTAGCCCAAGCCGATGTAGTTCTCGTAGCCCAGCGTGCGCGCCATGCGATGGCGCAGCTTCACCAGCTCATCGTAGATGCGGTCGAGCTCGGCGCGATTGGTGCCGTAGAAACTCCAGAAGGCACGCTCGGCGCGATGGCGCCGCTCGCGATCGGCATCTTCGCGAAAGGGTGCCAGGCCGGCGAGGTTCTGTTGCTTGTCCTCGAAGTCGATGGCGGCGGAGGCGATCAGCTCGGTGTATTGCGCGCAGAGCTTCGCCTCTTGGATCAGCTCCTGCTCGATGGCCGGTTCAAAGGCGGTGACATCGGCCTCCCAGAGCGCGAAGGCGGTGGTGCCGAACGTTCGCTCCAGTGCTGGCCTCTGCGCATCGGCCAACAGCCGGCGCTTGAGCGCGACGTCGAGGGTTGTGAGCTTGGGCGAGAGCTCGTCGCAGTAGTCACGTGCGGCTTTGAACTCGGGGTTGCGCGAGTCTTGCTCGAAGCGCAGGTTGGCATAGGATTCCCAGTCGTTGAGGCGCCGTCGCAGGGCATCCCAGCGGCGAACGGTCGTTTCGTGATCGCCGGGGGTCTTGGCCGCATCGAGCGCGGCGTCGAGGGCGGCGTACTCGCCGCGTACGCCATCGAAAGTAGGCGTTTCGATGCGGATCTCGGAGAAGTCGAGCGAGGTCTGCTGCATCCCCGAGCCTACGCTGGCGCCGGTGAACGCCCCTCCAGCCGGGCGCTACGGTTGCCCGCTGAGCTCCGGCGGCAGGTCGAGCCCGTCATTGAGTGGCCTGGTCAAGTCCTCGAGAACGATGTCGACCATGCGCTCCGTGAAGGCCTCCATCATACGAGGGTGCCAGAGAGCGGAAATGGGATGGCCGCAATTCCGGCACGAGATCACGAAGAGCTCGTAGCTGACGCCTTCGGCGGTCATCTTCGTGCCGCGCAGGCGCAACGGCATCTTGCAGCCCGGACATGCCGGACCGGCGTCGGACGCGGGGGAAAAATCCGTCATCTGGACGATGTCGTTGTATTCCGTCATAACACCCTTTGGTAAATTCCTTATCGGTAGAGGAGTGTGCTCGGCATCATCGCCTTTACCGTTGTTTTACATTTCTTCTATGCTGGGGGAGGCGAAGGCGGTGCTCCAGCCTCCTCTCTCGCGCTGGCGACGAAGCATGCCACATAGTTGGCACACGTATGCCGTATCGTGGGGATATGCACGAGGAGACGTTCACGCTCGGGGCCGTTACGCTCCGGTGCGCCATCGGCGATGAGCAGGCGTACATCTGGTCGTCCGCGATGTGGGGTGCCGAGGTCATCCCGGTCTCCGTGCTCTGGAACGCCCAGGAGAATCTCCGCTCGTACTATCACAAGGATTCCGCCGTCTACACCGTGCCGCCGCACGAGCTGGTAGCGAACGGCGACGTCTCGCTGGCACGGCTCAAGGAGGCGATCGTCCGTGCGCTACGCGCCATGGGGGGCGACGAGCGCGCCGTCGAGGAGATCGAGGGAGGCTTCGGCTGGGTGGGGATGCCCGGCGACTACCACGGCGGGATACGCAAAGCCATCGAGAAGATGCAGGACCTGATAGCCTTCGGCCCAGGCGCCGCCGCGCCGCCGCGCATCGAGGCCTCCCACGCGCAGACGTTCCTGCTGGCCCTACGCGCCGTGCTCTTCGCGTTTCGCGGCAACGGAGAGCTGCTGTTCCCACCATGGCGCTGGCGATCAGCGAGCTCGAGAAGCTGGCTGCGGAGCTTTCGTAGACGGGCCGAGGCCGAGTTCGCGGCGCAGCAGCGCCAGCAACTCACCGGCACGCGGCAGGCCGCGCAACGGCTCGCAGCAGGCCGCCAGACGCAGTTCGATCGTGAGCCGCTCCCCCAGCGCGCGGATGCGCCGCCCGCTCAGCTCCAGGGGATAGGGACGACGGTCTCCTAAGCGCGTCAGGCCATCCCAACGTTGGCCGATGCGCCACAGTCGCAGATGTTCCGGCTCGAAGGCGGCGCCGAGATCACGGCCGGCGAGCGTGGCGGGGCGCTCGAAGACCAGGCCGTCGATCTCGAAGCGTTGTGCGGGGAGGAGCAGCCCGCCGTGTAGGGAGCGCCGCTCGCTCTGGGCAACGCGGCGATAGCGGGCGAGGCGCGTGCGATCGGCGGGCGAGATCGTACCGATCACTGCCGTCGAGAGCTCCTGCCCCCGATCGTCGACGAATCGTATCGAGGGGCGCGTGACCGCCCAGCCGTTTGCGACCGGCAGCGGCGGACGCCCGGGGTCGAGCATCGTGGTGCCGTCGGGGCGCGCGTCGATGACGTCGTCCCAGCAGTGTGCCAAGGCATGAGCCGTCGAGAACCGCATGGAGCCTCCCAGGGCTATCATGGTGCCAGGGCGTGCCAACAGTGTGGCACACCGCTCCGACAAGGTGCCGGAGCGGCCGGTTGCCAACGTCGCTGCCATGGGTGTTGCTCACGGAACGCCTGGAAAAGGCGATGCCGCGGATACTCCGAGTGCCTCCACCGTACGCAAGCTCATGCTGCTGGTGTGCCTGATGCGTCAGGGACGCGTGCAGATGGCGCGTTTTCTCGAACGCTTCGAGGTTTCGGAGCGCAGCTTCAAGCGCGATCTCAGGCATGTGCGCGAGCTGGCGCAGGAGGCCGGCTTTGTCATCTCGCCGATTCGCGACGGCGTGGTGACGATGGCGCTGCAGAGCAGCGGGTTGGCGCTGCAAATCGACAAGGGGCGCCGCGACGTGGAGCAGCTGCTCGACACGCTGGCGCGCGTGCTGGGCGAGCCTGTGGGGCGGCAGTTGCAGCGCGTGCGCGGCGATAATGATGCCGGCCCGCTGACGCGGCGCTTCTTACACTTCGCCTTCCCCGAACTCGTGGGCGACACGTGGGTAGCCGACGTGTACGATGCGCTCGAGAAGATCTGGAGCAAGAACGCCTACGCGCGCTTCATGTATCCCAAGCACGACCAGCCGCGCGGCGTGGAGCGCCTGGTGGAACCGCACGCCGTGGTAGCGCGCGCCGGGCGCTACTATTTAATTGCATATGCACGCGTGGCGAAGGGCTGGCGCTATTTCGCGCTGGATAGGATGCTCACCAAGCCGCAAGCCGCGGGCACGATTCCCACGCCGCGGCCGCTGCCCGACTACATTCATCTAGACGATTCAATCGGCATGATCATCGGCGACGCGAAGACCAAACGCGTTGCCGTGACCGTGGAGCTGACGCCGCGAGCCGCGCGCACGGCGGTGAGCCGCCGCTGGCAGCACGATCAGGAGGCGGTGATGCACGAGGACGGGAGCGCGAGCATCACACTGCACGTCACCGACGTGGACGAGGTAGTGCGCTGGACGCTGGGCTTCGGGGGCGCGGCCCACGTCACGGACCCGCCGGAGGCGGTAGCGCGGGCGACGCAAATGTTGGAGGCGATGGCGGAGCAGTATCGCGAGCGCTAGCCGACGATATCGAGACGGAGCTTCACCTGGGACATGTCGTCTTCGAGAGCCGATACGCGGTCGTCGAGCCGCGCAAAGCGGCGGTCCACTTGCGCGAAGCCTGCGCGCATCTCCGTCAGGATCTTCGTGCGCATCTCGGCCATCTGGCGCAAGATCGCCGCGTGGCCAAACTCGATATACTCGCGCATTTCGCGGAAGCCATCCAGGATATCCGACTTCGACATCGTCTCGAATCCGTCGCCCATGCCGGACATCTGCTTCGCAGATGGCCGCTGCCAAGGGCTGGCGTGGCAACAGGGGCGGAGATGTTCGCTGATCGCTGCACGGCTCCTGGCCGCACTTGGCGGAGTCAGCCGCGACTCTGAAGAAGCGGGACCTCATGGGTGAGTTCCGGATCAGCGTCGCCGTCACCGACTGGGACTGGTTCTCATTTCTGCGCCGGCAGCCGGACATCGACGAAGTCAACTTCTGGCAGCCTAGCCCCACCGGCACGACCTCAGAGCCTGGGACGCCGTGGCTATTTAAGCTCCACGCGCCGCGGAACGCGGTCGTCGGCGGCGGGTTCTTCGCCTACTACACGCATATGCCGCTCGGCGTCGCGTGGGAAGCGTTTGGAGAGAAGAACGGTGTCGCCTCGCTCTTCGAGATGCGCAGCCGCGTCGCCAAGTATCGAAGAGCGCGACTGGCTGCCCGCACCGGCAGCCTCGCTCCGTTAGCGGAAGCGACGGCTGCGCTTGTACCGGCATCTAGCGGCAAGACGAGTATGTGGCCGCACTGACTCCCTTGACAACATGACACGGAAGGTGGTTATGCGAAGGAGTGACATCGCAAGCGTCAACCGCATCATCAAGGCCCTAGCGGACTATGAAGAGAAACTCGGATTACGAAGGCGTCCCCGCAATAGGACTAGGCTTCTGGCGGCTATTCTCGGAGTCGGTCTAGGGGCCGCGATATTCACCATGCTGTTCAGTTATCTCCACCAGCATCGGGTTACGATTACGCTCATCGGATATGTCGAGCTCGCCTTCTATACTGTCATAGGTGCGTTCGTCGGTGTCTTGCTCCTATGTCCAATTGCCGAATCATACATCGCCGCCAGGCGGCGCCGCAGATTATTTGCTCGCTACCTACTTCCGGAGCGTAGGCTCACAACTCGCGACACCAAGTTAATTGAGTTCCTCTGGACTTTGGACCTAGCATCTCTGCGGCTCGCTCGCTTGAAGTCTCTGGCTTCAAGAGGTCGCTTTGAAGATAACGCAGCCTTTGCTTTTGGAAAATCTGCTCGCAATGGTATTATAGTCGGTGCCCTCGCACTGATGATCGTCCCATCCAATAGAGCCCTGACACTATTGGGCGGTATCTCCCTCCTAGCGTGGCTCGGAAGTCAGTATCTCGAGACACGCGATCACATATCACGAGCGGTGAGCCTTCTTTCGCTCGTGATTGAGGAGAAGCTCGAAGAAAAGGGGATTGAAATGTCTAGCATATCACACCGTAGATTAGGTGAATGCAATTGTGAGAGGATATCCTAAGAAAGGCTTGTGGTCGCAGTACTCTCGAGGATGAGAACCAAGACACCGGAGTGACTCCGCTGATCTTCCGTCCACTGCTCGTACAATTTGTTGGACGTGATGATGATCGAGCCGCGCCCGTAGCACTCAGAGACGATGCGGAAGACCTGACCGGCAGCGAGCTTATTGAGCGAGGTAAAGCCCAACTCATCGAGCACGATGCACGACGGACTCGCATAAAGGCCCTTGCGATGTCGGACAGTCTTTTGCGGAGTATTCCAACAACGCCCTAAAGCGATTCTACTAGCCTGCCAACGGCGTCTTTGTATCGTTCAAGCGGCTCTTTGTTTAGCTGTGCCGGCACACCATGTATGTCATATGATCCAGGGCTTACGTTTGCCAACGGACGGCCCTCATGTGAAGCTACCACAGATACGGCGTGCGCATCTGGAATCTCGATGAAGAGGTTTGAATGCGAGAACGAGCCAGGTTTCTTCTTTTGTAGCTCAGTTACTCGGCTCTTGATTTCCTTGTACATGGCTGCGAAGGCTTTCGACGCTTTCTTGTCATATTGCGTGCTTCTGTTCAGCGGTACGGCATGAATCTTAGGGAGCGCTAATTTGTGTTTTCGCGCGAGCAACGCAAAATTTGCACTTTTGTAATACATTGGGACTCCGATACCGTAAAGTAATCGACCAAGATTGTCGATCGCTCTAGCGGACGACCCATCTGCTGTGCACGGAACAATGAGGCGGTTGGCTGCCAAGAGTGCGATTTCGGTGTAAGCCGAGAAGCTCGGGTTACAATCAATAAAGAACACCGATTTTGGAAAGACGTCTGTGATCGATTCAACAAGATCGATAAGCCACATATGAACATTTGCCCATGCATCAGGAGGGAGCGTCTGGGCGGCGATTTGATTCATCGCCTGTGTCTGTACTTCCAGAGATGGGTCGCCGGCTACCAGAAGCATATTTGCCGGCAGCTGGGTGTTAATCTTTGCAACGTCTAGGACGAACGACATGGGGTCACGGGGTCGTACGTGAGGAGACTTGACGCGCTGATCGAAATAACCGCCAACTGTCTTCCGAGGCTTCGTCGCAAGGAGCTTTTCAAGCTGTTGGGAACCGGAACCGTTGCCGCCGAGCAGTATTTCGCTCACATTGGCTTGGGGACACATATCGATAACGACCGTCTTAATTTCCGGATGCCGTCGCGAGTATTCGGTGGCGACCACAAAGGAGACGAAAGTCTTCCCGACGCCCCCTTTATTGTTCCAGATAGCGTATCGAGAGCTGGAAATTGCCATTGCTTACTCCATCTATAGACTGGTGGTTTCTGTTGGCTTCGCGGTGCGGAAGCCTGCCATGGGATCATTCGGGTAGATACTCAGCGAGGCGTTACGATCTTGTCGCGTGTTTGCGATAGAAGACACCGCACTTCTCGCAGCATGACCTCCGGAGCAACTACGCCTGGAGTATGCTTGATTGAACCTGGAGAAGATCGGCCCGCTGGCGCGAACTCGAGTCGGACGGTGATCGCCCTCTTTGTTGATACGGTGAATCTACGCCGGCGTCTGAGGCCGTGAAGTTTCGACTCCGCAGCCTCGAAATGGGAGAAAAACGAGATAGAAAAAGGCCGTTTCAGACCTGACCCTGTGCCCCAGGTTGGTCGCTGGCGCCGTCCGCTCCTTTCTGGAGCGCAACCGTCTCACTTGAGACTCACCGAAGCATTGGTGGGGTGCTGGCGCCGGGCCCGCAGAGTTGGCATCAAGGCTTGGCTTCCCGAGAGCCGCCGCTATCGGGGATTGAAGGGCGAGAGTTCGAGCAGCGTCCACGTGTGCGGGCTGGCGTTCTCGGTCTCGATGACTTGCTCGACAGAGAACCGCACGGCACGCTCCACTTCGGTTGGGACCAGATCG
>SCQY01000053.1 GCA_004298665.1 bacterium
GTCGCGAGTTCAAATCTCGTCTTCCGCTCCATAGTCCAGCGGTGAGGGCGGACCCCAGCGGGTCCGCCCTCCTGCTTGTGCGCGAGGAGTCTGCCTCGCATCCAAGAAATCGTGGCTCTTTCACAGGGAGGATCCGTAGCCCGAGTGAGCGCTACTCTGAAGCAGATCGACCCGACCCGCGTCGAGCTAGAGATCGAAATACCCAAGGAGATGCTGGAGGCCGCCGAAGATCGAGCCTTCCGCCGCCTCGTCAAAGGTGCCCGTATCCCCGGTTTTCGTCCGGGGCATATTCCGCGGCGCATCTTCGAGCAGCATTACGGCCATGGCGAGATCCACGATCGCGCCATGGAAGACGTCGTGCCAAGCGCCTATACGATGGCGCTCAAGGAGCACGATCTCGATCCGGTCGACCGCCCGCAGATGGAGCTCGTCCCCACCGAAGGGGGGGATGGCGAGGGGAACCTCCGTTTGAAGGCCACCGTCTTCGTTCGCCCTCCGATCACCCTTGGCGAGTACAAGGGCGTCGAGTTGGGTGCCAGCGAGACCGTGGTCGACGAAGCCGAGGTCGATCGCACGCTCGAAGCTCTGCGTCGCCAAGTGGCCGAAGTCGCCCCGGTCGAGCGCCCCGTTCAGCTTGGCGATATCGTGACGGCCGACTTTCTCGGGAAGGTCGACGGGGTCGCCTTTGAAGGCGGCAGCGGCGAGGGGCAAACGCTCGAGATCGACGTCGATCGCTTCGTCCCTGGCTTTGCCGAAGGTTTCGTCGGTATGACGGCCGGAGAGTCGAAGGACATCCAGGCGACGTTCCCCGAGAGTTACGGGAAGGAAGACCTTGCCGGTAAGACGGCGATCTTCTCGGTTACCGTCCACGAAGTCAAGGAACCGCGCCTTCCCGAGCTCAACGACGCCTTCGCGGAGTCGGTCTCCAACAATGCGACGCTCGACGCACTCAAGGACGATGTGCGCAATCGCCTGCGCTCCGTAGCCGAGGCTAAGGCCAAAAAGGAGCTCTCGGCGAAGCTGCTCGAGAGGCTGGTGACGGCGCACGACTTCCCGCTCCCCACGGTGATGGTGGACGGAGAGATTGAGAGCCTGCTCGAGGACACGAAGTCGTACGTTCGCCAGACAGGCCAGACCTGGGACGAGTATCTCAAAGAGCACGGCAAGAGCGAGGACGAGCTTCGAGACGAAGTCCGCAAGGAGGCGCAGACGCGCGTCAAGACGACCCTGTTGATCGAGGCAATCGCCAAGGCCGAGAACGTCGAAGTGACCACCGCTGAAGTGGATGCCGAGATCCGTCACCTTGCCGAGCAGTATGGTCAGCCAAAGGAGCGCATCCTGGAGATGCTGCGCCACAACGTCTCGGCGCTGATCGATGGGATCCGCCGCAGCAAGACGATCGAGCTGTTGCTGGAACACGCCAAGGTCACGCCGGAGCAGGCGGCAACGGGATAGGAAGCGCAACCCGGTCGTAAGGAACAGGTTTCTTGGAGCGTGCGGCGTTCGGGCGAACCGGGCGGCGCGCGCGTCGCTGTCAGGCTGTAGGAAGAAGGAACGGAGCACATGGGTCATCTCGTCCCGATGGTCGTCGAGCAGAGCGCCCGCGGAGAACGGGCGTTCGATATCTATTCACGCCTTCTCAAGGAGCGCATCGTGTTCGTGGGCGGTCCCATCGACGATGCCCTCGCCAATCTCGTGATCGCCCAGCTCCTCTTCCTCGAGCGTGAGGATGCCGATCGCGACATCGATCTCTACATCAATAGTCCCGGCGGAAGCGTGACGGCCGGTCTAGCGATCTATGACTCGATGCAGATCATCAAGCCGGACGTGGCCACCATCTGTGCCGGCATGGCCGCCTCCGCAGCCTCGGTCCTGCTGACCGGCGGTGCGAAAGGCAAGCGCATGGCACTCCCCAACAGCAAGATTCTGATCCACCAGCCCTGGGTCCAGCAGGTGGGTGGGCAGGCCACGGACGTCGAAATCCACGCGCGCGAGTTGGTTGCCACGCGGCGCAAGCTCGCGGAGATCTACGAGCAGACGACCGGGAAACCTCTGGAGAAAATCCTTCAGGACATCGAGCGCGACTACTTCATGACCGCGGAAGAAGCGAAGGACTACGGAATCATCGATACCGTGGTCACCAAGGAACAACGTACCGTCGCACCGCTCACGCAGCCGGCGCCGTAAACGGGGTATCCCATGTTTCGATTCGGAGACGAGAAGGGGCAGCTCAAGTGCAGTTTCTGCGGAAAATCGCAGGAACAGGTGCGCAAGCTGATTGCCGGACCCGGCGTCTACATCTGCGACGAGTGCATCGAGCTCTGCAACGAGATCATCGAGGAGGAGCTCTACAAGAACGTCGACGAGAACCTTCGCCTGCGGAATATTCCCAAGCCCAAAGAGATCGATCACATCCTCAACCAGTACGTGATCGGTCAAGAGCGCGCGAAGAAATCTCTGGCGGTTGCCGTCTACAATCATTACAAGCGCGTCAACGCCGGCGGTTCCAGCGATGACGTCGAGTTGCAGAAGTCGAACATCCTGCTGGTCGGGCCGACCGGCTCCGGGAAGACGTACCTCGCGCAGACGCTGGCCAAAATCCTCGACGTGCCGCTGGCGATGGCCGATGCCACGAGCCTTACGGAAGCGGGCTACGTCGGCGAAGACGTGGAGAACATTCTCCTCAAGTTGATCCAAGCCGCCGATTACGACGTCAAGCGCGCCGAGAAGGGCATCGTCTACATCGACGAGATCGATAAGATCGCGCGCAAGAGCGAGAACCCTTCCATTACGCGTGACGTCTCCGGCGAAGGCGTCCAGCAGGCCCTGCTGAAGATCCTGGAGGGAACGACGGCGAACGTCCCGCCGCAGGGCGGGCGCAAGCATCCGCATCAAGAGTTCATCCAGATCGACACCACCAACGTGCTGTTCATCTGCGGCGGAGCTTTCGACGGCCTCGACAAGATCATCGAGAGCCGCGTGGCTTCGAACGCCCTTGGTTTCCGCGCTCAGCCGGAATCGAGGAAGGAAGAGCGCGTGGGCCGGCTGCTGCAGCAGCTCATGCCGGAGGACTTACTGAAGTTCGGGCTCATCCCCGAGTTCATCGGCCGCCTGCCGATCGTCGTTACGCTCGATGCGCTCGATGAGTTGGCATTGCGCCGCATCCTCGTCGAGCCGCGCAATGCGCTGGTTCGTCAGTACCAGAAGATCTTCGGTATGGACGGCGTCGAGCTGACGTTCACGAAAGACGCGCTGATCGCCATCGCGATCAAGGCGCAGTCTCGTAAGACGGGCGCCCGCGGGCTGCGCTCCATTCTGGAAGAGATTATGCTCGACGTCATGTACGACTTACCGTCGATGACGGGCGTGAAGAAGTGCGTGATCAACAAGGATGTCGTCGACAAGGTAGAGGAGCCCACGCTCATCTACGCTGACAAGCCCAAAGAGATGCCTGCCTAGCGGCTATCGTTGAGGGCGGCCCATACGGGCCGCCCTCAGTGTCTACTAGACGAACCCGCTAGCCTGCGTCGCGCCCTTGCGCTTCAGCTCCATCTGACGCAGCTCGACTCGGCGGATCTTGCCACTCGACGTCTTGGGCAAGTCGCTCACGAACTCGATGGCTCGCGGATACTTGTACGGCGCCGTCTCACGCTTGCAGTGCTCCTGGAGATCGGCCACCAGCTCCGGCGTCGCGGCGTAGCCCTCGCGCAGCACCACGAATGCTTTCACCAGGTTGCCGCGGTCGGCGTCGGGTGAGCCGACCACCGCGGATTCTTTGACCGCGGGATGGGTCAACAACGCGCTCTCCACTTCGAAGGGGCCGATGCGATAGCCGGCCGAGGAGATCACGTCGTCGGCGCGTCCCACGAACCAGAGGTAGCCGTCGGCGTCGCGCGTCGCGCGGTCACCGGTAAGGTAGTATTGACCGCGGTAGGAGTTGGCCGTCTCTTGGGGGTTCTTGTAGTACTCGACGAACAGGGTAGGCGGATGCCCCTTCAGCCCGATGTCACCTACGACACCGTCGGCGCAGACGTTGCCGTCTTCGTCGACGATGGCTACGTCGTGGCCCGGCGTTGGCTTGCCCATCGAGCCGGGGCGCACGTCCATCCCCGGAAGGTTGGCCACGAGCAGCGAGTTCTCGGTCTGCCCATAGCCGTCGAAGATCGTGAGGCCGTACGCGTCCCGGAAGGCTTTGATGACTTCCGGGTTGAGCGGCTCGCCGGCAGAGACGGCATGACGCAGTTTGGCGAGCTTCCACTTCGTGCCCAGGCCCTCGAGCTTCGCCTCCAAGCGATACTCCGTCGGCGCTTGGCAGAGCACCGTGACGCCGAGGCGCTCCAAGAGATCCATGCGCTCCACGGGGTCGAAGCCGCCTTCATGGAGCACGATCGCGGAACCGCACGACCACGGTCCAAGCAGGACGTTCCAGAGCGACTTCGCCCACCCCGTCCCGGCCGAGCACCATACGAGGTCCGTGGGCTTGGCGTCCAGCCAGAGCTGTGCCTGCATGCGCTTCGCGAACGTGTAGGCGTGCGCGTGCAGGACGCCTTTCGGCTCCTTGGTCGTACCGGACGTATAGACGAGATACGCGGGCTCGTCGCTGCGCGTCGGAGTGCCGCTCCAGCCCTCGCCTGCCTTGGCCGCCAGCGGCTCCAGCGATGTCCAGCCGGGGCGGTCACCCCCCACCGTCAGCCAATGGCGGACGGTCTTTGCATCGGGGCGCATCTCATCGAACTCGCCCACCAGCGTCGCATGCGAGATGACCGCCGTGGCCTCGCTATGGTTGGCGCGGAAGAGCAGGTCCTTCGCGCGCAGCTGCTCGCTGGAGGGAACGGCCACGGCGCCGACGCGTAGCAGCCCCAGCATTGCGAAGAGCCACTCGGGCCGCTTGGGGATCACCACCAGGACCTTGTCGCCCTTGGCCACCCCCACCTCGCGCAGCGCCGCGGCGTAGCGTGCGGACTCGCGCGCGATCTCAGGGAAGGAGTAGCGGCGCTCGTTTCCGGCCTTGTCGAGGAAGATCAGTCCCAGGCGATCTTCGCGCGCCAGCGTATCGATGACGTCGCGTGCGAAATTGAACGAGGCGGGGACCTGCCAGTACGAGTCGGTGTGGGACGCGATGGTCATCGATACCTCCACGAAGGCTGCGCGCTACGGTTGTCTGTGGAGGTCGAAATGCAACTCGCCGGGGCTT
>SCQY01000054.1 GCA_004298665.1 bacterium
AGGATCGCCGCTAAGCAGTAGAACCAGAGCAGCAGGACCATGATGCCGGCGATCGCGCCGTAGACGCGCGTGAAATCGGCATGCGCGGTGTAAATGCCGAAGCCTATTTGGAGGATCGTCCAGGCGGCGGCGCAGACGACGGCGCCGGGGAGCACGTCGCGGAACGTGAGCGCTGCGTTGGGCAGCCAGCGATAGAGCGCAGCGGACATGCAGAAGAACATCAGGATCGAAGAGATGTATGCGGCGAGCTGATTGAGCCACGCGAGATTGCCCAGGCCGCCCAGGCGGCCGACTTCGCTGAGCGCGATCGGGAGCACCGCGGACGCCACGAGCAAGACGCCCAGCAGCGGGATCATGAGCGTGGCTACCAAGGCATTGCGCACGACGGGGCCGTCTTTGGGGGCGCCGAGCGCACGATCGAGCGCGAAGGTGATGGTGAGGAAGACGTTCTTGGCTGACCAGATCAAGATCACCAGACCCAGGGCGCCGGAGATGCCGCGATACTGCACGACGTGACTGATCTCGTGTTCCAGGATGCGGTGTGCCACGGGGGCGACCAGGCCGAGCACGGCCAGAGTCTGCTCCTGCCCGGCAGCCGTTCCGCTGAGGTAGCCGAGAACCGCCGCCAACAGCAGCGCGAGCGGAACGATGGCGAAGAGAGCGTTGTAAGCGATGGCCTGAGCTAGCACGCCGCTGCCCGTGGCGGAGAACGCGCCCGCAGCCAGGCGTAGGACCTGGAAGAGTCGCACGAGTGCCTGCGCTACCCCTCGGGTTCGCCGGACTCCTTCTCGCCTTTTGCGCCCCGGCGGGCGGCGCGGCCGCCAAGGTGACCGATCTGCTGGTAGTCGACGAGCCCGAGATCGCGAACTTTCTTGCCGCCGCGACGCCCGATCTCCTGATAGTCGACCAGGCCCTCATCGCGAACTTTCTCGCCGCCTTTCTTGCCGATCTCCTGGTAGTCGACCAGGCCTTCGTCGCGCACTTTGTTGCCTCCGCGCTTGCCGATGCCTTGGTAGTCGACCAGCTTCTGGTCGCGCACTTTCTCACCGCCCTTGCGGCCGATGGAGCGATAGTCGACGAGGCCGCTGTCGCGCACTTTCTGCCCGCCCTTGCGACCGATCGCCGCATAGTCGACCAGCTTCTGGTCGCGCACCTTCTCGCCGCCCTTGCGCCCGATCGCCTTGTAGTCGGTCTCCTTGCGGCCATCTTTCTCTGCCATCGCGCTCCCCCAAATCGGGACTGCCTTCGGGGGTTACCCGCTGGGCTCAGCCTCGCTGGAATCTCATCAACGCTCCAAGCATACCCCCCAGCGGCAGGGGTGCAAACAACTCGCCGGGGTCCGCGGCAGCGAGGAAACCGCGCGCATCACAGGAGAACCGTTGAGCAGGATGCTTCCCGCCGTGCAGCTTGTGGTCGACGGACGCCTCATTCAGGGCATAGAGCAGCCGCGCATCCTCGCGGGCAGCGTGATCGTTCCCTTGGACGACATGCGTTTCGTCGCGCAGCGGGTCTGGTATCGCGCGGAGGACCGCTCGATCACCATACAGCGCGGCGATCGTCAGATCGTGCTCTTCGTGGGAAGCCGGGACGCGTGGATCAACGGGAACCCGGGCACCGTGCGGCTGCCCCCGCTGCGAATCGCGGGCCAACTCTACGTTCCGCTGGCGGTATGCGGTCAGGCGCTAGGGGGCCGGGTCGATTATCAGGGAGCCGGAAGGACCGTCGCCGTTACGCTCCCGCCGCTTGCCCTGACGCGCTTCACGCCGCCTCCGCTGCCGTTTGCGGTCCCGACGCCGCTGCCGTCCGCCACGGCGCCGGCGCCCGCTTCCACGCCCACGCCCGCACCCTCTCCTATGGCCTCCGCACGCAACGATGCCGCGCCGCGGCCGGAACCGCGACGCACGCCGCTGCCGGTGACCCCAAGCTGGCCGTGACCGTCCTGCGGGGTTAGGGGGCAATCAAGCGATTGGTCAAGGTGCCGATCCCGTCGACGGTGACCTCGACCGTGTCGCCGACCTGCATCGGGCCGACGCCTTCAGGCGTCCCCGTAGAGATCACATCACCCGGCTCGAGGGTGAAAGCGGCCGTGATGTACTCGATCAAGACCGGCAACGAGAAGATGAAGTCGCGCGTGCTGCCCTCTTGGCGCAGCTCCCCGTTGACGCGCGTGCGCACGTGCGTATCGGCGAGATCGATGTCCGCGGCGTCGACCCAGACGGGGCCGAGCGGGCAGAAGGTGTCGAAGCCCTTGGCACGCGTCCACTGCCCGTCGGCCTTCTGGAGATCGCGTGCGGTGACGTCGTTGCAGATCGTATAGCCGCGCACGATGTCCAGCGCGCGGTTTGCGGGAACGTTGCGCGCGCGCTTGCCGACGATGACCGCGAGCTCCCCTTCGTAGTGCACGTTGTTCGACTGCGCGGGATAGACGATCGGATCGCCGCCGGCGATGAGGGCACTTGGCGGCTTGAAGAAGAGGAGCGGGGCGCTTGGAACTTCGTTGCCGAGCTCCTTGGCGTGCGCTGCGTAGTTGCGGCCGACGCAGACGATCTTGCTGGGAGCCGCCGCCGGGAGGAGCGTGGTCTCGGAACGGGCGATCGCCGCGCCGTTGTCGGTGCGTATCGTCTCCCCATCGAGTATTCCCTCGACGATGCGGTCATGGTGTCGAACGCGAACGTGCGTAGCCAACTCGTGTATCCTTCGAAAGCAGCGATAAGGGTCGCGCCCCAGCTTCGTTGAGTGGGCGGCCGTCCCTTGTCACGTACCGGAAAGTGCGATCTGCTCCTCGGTGGATGCGATCGGTTCGGGCTCGCTCTCGCCGTCCGCCGGCAACGCGATGCTCTCGATGTCGGTTGGTGCGTCGCCGGCACCGTTACCGTCTCCTCCGAACGTGGCCAGCATGCCGCGCAGCGTGCGCGACTCTCCGGCCAGGCGCGCCGCTACGTCCTCGAGCTGCTCGATTGCGTGCGCTGAGCTGGCCGCGCGCAGCGAGACCTGCTCCATTGCGCGCACGACTTCGTCGAGCGAGCGCGCCTCCTGTCCGGTGGCTTGTTCCACTTCGATCGTGAACCCGCGGATGGCTTCGATCTGACTGGAGATCTGCTGGGCGCCGGCGGTCTGCTCGGACGTGGCCCGCGCGACGTCGGCTGCGCGGCTCTCGATATCGCGTACGGCGACCATCATCTGCTTGCTCGCGCCATCTTGACCCTTGGCCGCCTCGGCGACCTCGCCCGCGATCTTCGTGACGTCGTCGACCAGCGAAAGGATCTCTTCGAGCGCGTGGTTGGCATCGCTCGCGGCGCTCTGGGCGCGTTGCGCGCCGGACGTGGAGCTGACGATGGCTTTGCTGACCTCGCTCGTGCGCTGTTGGATCTCCTGCGTGCGGTGGGAGACTTCGCGCACCGACTGCGCCGAACGCTCCGCCAGCTTGCGGATCTCTTCGGCCACCACGGCGAAGCCGCGTCCGTGCTCGCCGGCTCGGGCCGCTTCGATGGCGGCATTGAGCGCCAGCAAGTTCGTTTGATCGGCGATCTCGTCGATGGTCTGGAGCATCACGTCGATCTGCGAGCTGGAGGCCTGCAGAGACTCCATTGCCGCGTGCACGGCACCTAGATCGTTGCCGATCTGCAGCGTCCGCGCGATCAGCTCGTCGACGATCTTACTGGAAGAGCGCACGCGCTCGTTGGTGTCGCTCGAGCGCTGAGAGGCGAGTTGAACTTGCTCGGCCACGTTGGAGAGCGCGCGGCTGACGGATTCCACCGTGCGCACGGTCTCCTCGGCACTCGTCGCCAGCGCTTCGTTGTTCCCGGCCACCGAGCGGATCGACGCGACGATCTCTTCGAGCGAGCTGGAGCTGGTGTCGACGGCCTCGCGCAGGCGGCGCGCGTTGCCGGCGATCTGCTGAGAGCTGGCGCCGATCTCGACGACCGAAGCCGAAGTCTGCTCGGATGCGGCGGCCTGCTCCGCGAGGCTGCGGTGGATGGTGCCGCTGTGCTCTTCGACTTCACCGGCCGCTCCCGCAACGGTGTCGCTGGTTGCGCGAACTTGCTCGAGCGCGTCGTTGACGCTGGCGAGCAAACCGTTGAACGATTCGGCCAGAGCTCCCAGCTCGTCGCTCGACGTAACGGCGAGGCGACGGCCGAGGTCATGCGTCTCGGAGATCTCGCGCATCGCTCCGGAGACTTCGACGACCGTGCCTAAGGTGAAGCGCGGAAGTACGAAGAACGCGATGAGGAAGACGATAACGGCCACGACGAGCACGATCGCGACGCTGATGCGCTCGGTCAGCAAGACCGGGCCGTAGAAGCTCGACTTCGGCCAGAAGTAGGCGTACGACCAGCCCGCGTCGAGCATACGTTGGAAGCCGAAGTAGTTCTGCTCTTTGTTGAGCGGACTGGCGGAGACCGCTTCGTGCTTGGCGGTATCGGCGACGGCACTGGCCAGCATTGGCAGGTTGAAGCTGTCGATGGCGTTCTTGCCGGCAAACCGCCCGCTGGCCAGCAGCGCCTTCTCCCGATCGGGCGCCAGAGGCACCAGCGAGTGCATCGCCAGCTCCGGATGCTGCGAGACGTAGATTTCGACGCCGTCTCCGTCGATCAGCATGCCGTAGGTGCCGGCGTCATTGGCATCGTCGTCGATGACGCGGAAGAGCTCGTCCGGCGCGGTCTCGATCACCACGGCGCCGATGGTCGTGTTCTTGACGGTGATGCCCGAGGCGTAGTACATGAGGAACTCGCCGTCGGGACCGCGGAACATGTTGGAGACGGTGGCGCTCCCGGTCAATGCTACTCTGACGCTGGGCAGGCTCGCGAACGGGGCGTGCTCGTCGGCTCCGGAGAGCGCTTGGAGGACGTTTCCCTTGGCGTCGAGCACGTAGACGTTGTGCGCGAAGGGCACGATGCCGGTGATGCCCTTGATATTCGATGCGGCCAGCAGCTTGTGGCTGGTGGCGATGGAGACGATCGCCGGCATGTTGGCGATCGAGCTCGCGCCGCGCTTGCGATCGTTGATGATCTGCTGGAGCTGGTCGGCTGTGGCGACGGCGTGCTGGACGATCGCCTTGCGGGCGGAGCCGACCTGCGTATTGCGGATCTGCGTGATGGCCAGCGCGGCCATGATCACCAAAGGCACGAGCGCTAGGAGCGCGGCCCAGGTCGAAAGTTTGACGCGCAAAGAAGACCGAAACACGCACTACCTCCCTGTAGATAGCAGGGCTCGAGGTACCCGGCGACCTGCACTCCTAGCGGTCGGACATTGTGGGGCCGTTCCTTAGCCGCGCCGCTGGCGAGGGGGCCCTGCCCCGCCTTTGGTGTAGGTAGGCGTCGTGGAACTGCTTGCTATTAAAGTAGGCCTGCCGGCGCTGCTGATCGGCGCCGCGAGCCTCGCGGGGCGCCGCTGGGGCTCCGCGGTAGGAGGGTGGCTCGTTGGCCTGCCGCTGACTTCGGGGCCGGTCATTCTCCTGTTGACGCTCGAATACGGCGGCGCCTTCGCTGCGCATGCGGCGCATGGCATCGTGCTGGGCCTGATCTCGACGGCGGCCTTCGCCGTGACCTATGCCCTCGCGGCGCGCCGCCTCTCGTGGCCGTGGTGCTGGGCGCTGAGTTGGACGGCGTTCGCGGCCTGCACGGCAGTCTTGAACGTCGCCACCTTCTCGCTGACCGGCTCGTTCTTAGCCGCACTTGCAGCGCTCGCCCTCGCTCTCCCCCTACTTCCCGCGGGCGAGGCCCCTGGCCCCGCCGTTGCAGTCTCGCCGTGGGAGACGCCGCTGCGCGTGCTCGTGGCGGCGGTGATCGTGGTTGCGCTCACCAGCGTTGCCGGCGGGCTGGGTCCTCGGCTGAGCGGCCTCATCACCCCTCTGCCCGTGGCGGGGACGATCATGACCGTCTTCACGCACCGCTTGGAAGGCGCGCCTTCCTCGGTCCGCCTCTTGCGCGGCTTCATCGCCGGCAACTTTGCTTTCGCTGCCTTCTTCCTCGTCATTGCGACGCGTCTGGTAGCCTGGGGGCTGGTGCCCACCTTCGGCATCGCGATCCTGGCGGCATGCGTCGTCCAGGGCGCCGCTCTGCTCCTTCTTCGGTTTCAGTCGCGGGGAGCGGCGTAGACGCACGCTCCGCCCACGAACGTCTTACGTACACCGAGCGCGGCGATCGTGGACGGATCGACCGTCAGCGGGTCGTCGTCCAATACGACGAAGTCTGCGAGGTATCCGGGCGTGAGCCGCCCTTTGACGTGCTCCTCCCCTGAGGTGAAGGCGGCATGCGTCGTGTAGAGCGCCAGTGCCTCGCGCTGCGTGATGCGCTGGTTCTCACCCATGACCACGCCATCCCAGCCGCGGCGTGTGACGCAGCTCTGCAGCGCCAGGAGCGGCTGGAAGGGACCGCATGGGTAGTCGGACGAGCCGGCGACGGCGACCCCCGCGTCCAGGAACCAGCGATGGGCGAACATGCGCTCCAAGCGCTTACGGCCGTACCAATCGATCAGCTTCCCGCCGTGGTAGTGGATGTAGCTCCCGAACGGAACGGCGATGGCGCCAAGGCGCCGCATGCGGTTGACGATCTCCTCGTCGACGACGGTGCAGTGCTCGATGCGATGGCGGATCTCCGGACGCGGCTGCTCGTTCTGCGCCTCTTCCAGCAGTCCGAGGAGCAGTTTGATGGCACGATCGCCGTTGGCATGGACGCCCACGCGGTTGCCGTCGCCATGAGCCATACGTATCAGATCGCGCAGATCGCTGGTGGAGACGCTCTGGATACCGTAATCGTCGGTGGTGCCCTCGAAGGGCTCTTCCATCATGCAGGTGCGGCCGCCGATGGCGCCGTCGACGAACGACTTCACGCCGCCTAGCCGCAGATGCTCTCCACCGAAGCCGGCCCGCAGCCCCAAGGCGCGCAGCTTGTCGTAATGTTCGTAGCCGACGAGCATGTTGACGCGCAGCGTCAGCGTGCCGCGCCGCTCCCCTTCCTGGAAGAGCGTGATGTCGGCCGGGCTGACCAGCGCGTCGGTGATCGAGGTGATGCCGGCTGCGTGGAACAGCGCGACCGCACGTGCCAACCCCGAGAGGCGCTCTTCGAGCGTGCTCGTGGGCGCGATGGTCTTCCCGCCCTTGGCCGTTGCCGCGTACGCGTAGTTGAAGATCGCCTGCTCGTAGAGGATGCCGTTGAGGTGTCCCGCGGCGTCGCGCCCGAGCGCCCCTCCGTCGGGAGGCGTGCTCTGGTCGGTCAAGCCGCCAAGCTCGAGGGCCTTGGAGTTGAGGATGCCCCAATGACCTGCCACGTGGATCACCATGATGGGATGCGCCCCTGAGACCTCGTCGAGGTCCGAGCGCGTCAGCGTACGGCCCTCCGCCATCTTGGCGTCGTCGTAGCGAGAGCCGCGGATCCACGTGCCGGGCGGGACGCGTTCGGCTTCGGCGCGCAGCCGCGCCTTGATCTCGGCGAGCGAGCGCACCACGTCGATGGAGAGATCGAGGTGGAGCAGGTCCTCAGCGGTGATGCCCAGATGGCAGTGGGCGTCGTTGAGTCCCGGGATCACGACGCCGTCGCCGAAGTCGACCTGTTCGGCTTGCGGGAAGCGCAAAGCAAGCGCCTCGCGGCGTCCGGTCGCCACGATGCGTCCATGCTGTACGGCGAAGGC
>SCQY01000055.1 GCA_004298665.1 bacterium
ATCGATCCCTACGATCAGTGGGACATGTACCGCGTCTCGATGCCGCAGGCTTGGGGCATCAGCGAGGGCTCCACGAGCGCGCCGATCGCCATCATCGATACCGGCTACGATGTCAACAACCCCGATCTCCAAGGCAAGGTGAGCTACTCGGAAGTCGATTACACAGGTACGGGAAAGATCACCGCCAGCCCCATGTATGAAGACACGGACGGCCACGGAACGAACGTCTCCGGCATCGCCGCTGCACTCACCAACAACGGCTCGGGCTTCGCGGGCGTGGGCTGGAAGACGCCGCTGCTGGAGTTCAAGATCTTCCCCGATACGGATTCCACCGGAACCGCGTGCGTCATCTCAAACGCGACGGAGTGCGGCGCGAGCACGACCGACGAGGCCACGGCCATCACAAGCGCCGTCAGCCACGGAGCGAAGGTCATCAGCATGAGCCTGGGAGCCTTCGGCGCACCCGATCAGGGGGAGTATGCCGCCGTGGAGCAGGCGATCTCCCAAGGCGTGGTCGTGGTGGCGGCGGCGGGCAACAATGATCAGCCGCAGGGGAGCGGGATCGAGTATCCGGGCGGCTATCGCGGCGTCATCTCCGTCGGGGCCAGCGCGATCATCGGCGACTCCTGCACGAGCGGCGTGACTCCGTGCGATACTTCGAGCGGAACGGAGGTCTTGGCGTCCTACTCCGACTACGGGCCGACGGACGATGGCACCGGCACGTCGGTCAATCAGCCGACGCTGCTCGCGCCGGGCGGCGGCGACCCCGGAGCGCCGAGCAGCAGCGATAACGACAACCTGCACTGGATCTTCAATCTCTACTCGACCGGCGATACCACCTCCGGATACACCTGCACCCCCAGTGCCACCGGCGGCGTCTGCTCCAGTTTCTTCGTCGGCACCTCGCAGGCCACGCCCCACGTCGCCGGCTCCGCGGCGCTGATGCTCGCTGTCAATCCGTCGCTGAGCCCGGCACAGATCCTGGGAATCTTCCAGGCTGCCGCAAACGACGACAACCTGAACGTGACCGGCCAGGGCGCGGGGCGTCTGAACGTGCTCAAAGCGCTCCAGGCCGCGGGCGGCACGGTCGCGGGCGGAGGATCCTCCTCGCCGCCGCCGTCATCGTTCGTCGCGTTCGCCTACACGAGCGGGGCCGGCAACAGGCCCGCCATACTCGACGTGGAGTATCCTAGCGGCGTGCCCGTCAACGCCGACAACTCGTTCCGCCTCTCGGACATCCCGGCAAACGTGACATATAAAGTAGGCATCTGGATCGATACCAATCACGACGGCGTCGTCGATGCGAACGATTGGTTCGGCGTTGCCGGCGGCGTCGGCTCACCCAGCCAGTTCAGTTCTTCCGGTCCGTACAGCTACGGAACGATCACGGTGCAGCAGGTGACTTCGAGCAACTTCGCCTTGCCGTAAGGCAAGTTCTCATTGCGCCGCCGCAGCTGCGACGTATGTCGTAGTGTGACGATTTCGCAAGACCGGCTTCACGAGTGTTTCTCGGCTTCTTCCCGGAGTACGGCTATGGTGGGGGTGTACTCTTTTACACCCCGGAGCACACGCTCCCATTGCCGCGATGCCTGTGACGAGCGCTTATCGGACGTAGCGTCGCCGCCGCATGGTGTCGGGAAGGATGACTTGTGGCCAGAGGCCCCCTCGTCTTACCGCTCTTCCTCGTTCTCGCCGCTCTTGCCATAGCGGTCATGATCGGCATCGCGCTCTCCACGCGCGCGAGTACGCTCGAGTTGTCGGCCATACAGGAGCGCGCCTACGCGCTGCGCCGCTGGTGGCTCTCGGCTTTGATCGTCGTCTTCGCGGCGCTCTTCGCGATCACGATTCCGTCGTTTCCCTACCTCAAGGCCGCCGAGCTCACGACTGCCAAGCACGTTCCGGTAACCGCGGAGCAGTTCGCGTTCCCCATGCCGGCCATGCTTCCGGTGAACACGCCGATCGTCTTCGACGTGACGTCTAAGGACGTCAATCACGGCTTCGGCATCTACGATCCGGAGAGCCGGCTGTTGGCGCAGGTTCAGGCGATGCCGGACTACGTGAATCACCTGGCGGTGGACTTCAAGGAGCCCGGAAAGTACACCGTGCGCTGCATGGAGTTCTGCGGCGTCGGCCACGCCTACATGCAAGCAACCTTCGAGGTTCGATAGCGATGGCACAAACAATCGTACACGACACTCACGCGACGCACGGCCTCACCCACCACGAGATCGAGAACCTGCGGCCGGATGATCTGCGCTCGGCGCGGCGGCTGATGTGGGTCTGGGTCGACACGGGCCTGGCGATCTTCGCGCTGATGGCGCTCTTGGGCGTCACCATGCGCGCGGAGCAGGCCGGATGGATCTCCTTTGGACCCGACGTCTTCTACTCGATATTGACGCTGCACGGCGTCGGCATGATCAGCGCCATGGCCCTGGCCACCATGGGCGGCATCTGGTACATGATGCGGCTGGAGGGACCGCTGGACGAGCGCGTTGCCTACTGGGCCTATGGCTTCATCGTAGCCGGCGTGGTCGCGGTGATCGTCAGCGTCTTCCCCGGCAAGTTCGGCGCGGCTTGGACCTTCCTGTATCCGCTGCCGTTCATCGGTGCTACCTGGGCGCCCTGGGCTACGGGTGCTTTCCTCACCGGCATGATGCTGGTGAGCGTTGGCTGGTCGATCTGGTGCGTGCAGTTGCTGGGCTGCATCATGCAGCGTCACGGCAGCCTGCGCAACGCCATGGGTTGGGATTACATCTTCCACAACCGTGCCTTCACGGAGGCCGGCAAGCAGCCGCCGTCGGCACAGTCCTTCGCCGCGATGGTGGCGTCGATCGACGGTCTGCTCACCGGAGCCGCGGGCATGGTCATCGGTGTGGCGCTGCTCGCGCACTTGTTCAATCCATCGGTGCAGATCGATCCGCTCTGGGCCAAGAACGTCACGTACTTCTTCGGACACGCCATCGCCAACCTCACCATCTACATGGCCTGCGCGTGGGTCTACGTGGGTGTGCCGCGCTATGCAGGGCGCAGCTACCACACCTCGGTGCCGCTTGCCGTGGCGTGGTGGGGTACGTTGATCTTCGTGCTCTTGGCGTACTTCCACCACCTCTACATGGACTTCGTGCAAGCCCAGGCGCTGCAGTACATCGGTGAGGCGTTCTCCTACTTGTCGGCGCTGCCGACCGTCGTAGTGACGATCTTCAGCTGCCTGATGTTGGTCTACCGCTCGAAGATGCGCTGGACGCTCGGCTCGATCTTCATCTACACGGGATTGATCGGCTGGGTTGTGGGCGGCATCGGCGCCTTGCTCGATGCGTCGATTCCCTTCAACAACAACTTGCACAACACGCTGTGGGTGCCGGCGCACTTCCACACCTACATGCTGGGCGGCGTGCTGCTCTTCGTGCTGGGCTTCGTCTTCATGATGCTCGAGGAGCGCACCGGCGTGGCCAGCGCGCTCGCGTTGCGCTGGCTGGTGGGGACGACGGTCTTCGGTGGCATGTCGACGTTCTTGCTGGGCTTCTACGTAGCGGGTGCCGCTGGGGTGCCGCGCCGCTACGCTACCGAGCCGCCGCCAGGGCCTCACGTGGCTTCGTGGGCCACGGTGGGCGCGATCGTCATGCTGGTGGGCATGGCCATCGCGATGATCGAGGGCATTCGCATGGCTACCACTAAGCCGCAGGGGCGCCTCTCATGAGCATCACGCCGCAACGCCTGAAGACCTGCGTCGCGACGCTGGTGACGCTGGCCGTCGCCATCGTTCCAGCGCTCAAGCCCGAGGAAGTGCCGATCGCCGAGCATCATCTGTTCCACGCGGCGCTGATCCTGCTGGCGGTGATCGCAGCAACGTTGGCGGCACGTGGGCCCTCGCGCGACCGGGAGCAGGGCTCGCCGTTGTGGCTGATGCCGATCATCGTGGGGCCGTTGGCCATGATGTTCTTGATGTGGCCCTCGACCTACGACTATCTGGATACGCACCCGTTGGCGCATGCACTGGACCACGTCGCGATCGCCGTGCTCGGCTACCTCGGCGCCTACGGCGGCCAGCGCTACGTACGCGGTCTGGGATGGGTGGTCGGCCTCGCCACCGTAGGGATGGCGGTGATCGCCGCGGGAGGCTTCGGCTTCGCGCCGCCTACGCCCAAGCTATAGCCTCCATCGCGTCGGCGGCGTCGGCAATCGTCGGCACCGCCGACGCTTCGCCCTCGACGGCGAGCGCGAGATCGTCGAGCAGCTCCATCAGCGGCGGAACGAGGCGATGGGCTGCCGCGAAACGTTGGTACGGTGAGGGGCGCAGAGCGTATTCGTCGTCGCGGTCGCCTTCGATCACGTGGAGCTCTCCGCTCTCGGGGCGCTCCCCCACCACCATCGCCATGCGTTCGGTACCGCTCACGCTGAATGAATAATCTTCCGTTGCGCCGCGCCCCTCGACGGCCAGCTGGCTCGCGCAGCCGCCGTCGTGGCGCATCTGCAGGATCGCCTGCTGTTCGCCGTCCAGCCGCTGTACCTCACCGATGGCCGCGCCCAACGTCCAGCACAGGACGTCGACGGCGTGGACTACGGTCGCGCGGTGCCAGGCTCCGCTCACGTGGCGCAAGGCGGCAACGCGTGCGCTGCCGAGGTGATTGTTGGCGAGCAGCTCGCGCAGTGCTTGGTGCGCGGAGAGGTAGCGCAGCGGGAAGGCCGCGGCGGCGACGGTACCGCTCTTGAGCGCCGCCTCGAGCACGGAGGACGCCTCTTCGCGGTCTCCGCAGAACGGCACGTCGGTCAAGACGTGCTTGCGATTGGCCAATGCCTCGCGCACCTGCTCGGCGCGGCCGGTTTGGGCTGAGGCGATCACCACGAGATCGACGCGTGGATCGGCGATGGCCTCGCGCCAGTCGTCGTAGGCACGGGGCACCTTGCGCGCCGTGGCGATCTCGGAGGCGCGGCCGGGGCGCGACGAAGCAACGGCGAGCAGCTCGTAGCGCGGGTGCGCTTGGAACGCCGGCACATAGACGGCGGCGGAGGTGCGCCCGAGGCCGAGG
>SCQY01000056.1 GCA_004298665.1 bacterium
ATGGCGGCTCGCGGGCAGCTCGGCGCTTGCGCACTTGGAAGCCCGGCGCATCTTCGAGCGCTGTATCGAGCCGCTCTTTGCGTTGGCTTGGCCGGAGTTCGAGCGCGGCGAGATCGACGTGCAGCAGCCCGGCCTGGGATGGCCGGAGCGCTTTCGCGACGACGCCTTCGCATTGATCCTCAAACTGCACGAGGCGAACATCACGCCGCAGGCCTTTCTCGAAGGGGCGCGGCGCGGCGCAGCATCGTTTTACGGCCGCGTTGCCGTGGAACTCGACGCTGCTACGCTCGCCGCGCAGCACGGTCGCGAACTCGAGCTGGCCGGCGTGCTCGCGCGCCTCTACCAAGCGTTTCTCAATGCCGTCAGCGCGGCCGGCGCGCAGACGGCGCCCGCGCTCTACGCCGCCCTCGCAGGCCGCTTGGCCGAGGACCCCGCTCTGGCGCAACGCCATCGCTGCGCATATCCGCTCTGCGTCGTCGACGATGCACACGCCTGCCGCGAGCGCGAGCTGACGCTGCTGCGCCTGCTCTACGGAGAAGCGATGTGCGGCGTGACGTTGGCGGGCGTGGCGGCCATCGAAAACGCGGCCGAAGCCGCACTGACGGTGCACTTGGCGGGCGCCCACCGCACGCCGAGCCGCCCAACGACCACGCTCTACCGCGCCGCGGATGCGGGAGATGAGGCCCGCTTCGTCGCCGATGAGATCGCCCGCCTCGCGCACGAGCGCGGCATTCCGCTGGGCGAGATCGCCGTGGCCGCGCGTGAGATCCGCGGCACGGCAGCCGTGGCAAGCGCACTAGCAGCTCGTGACATTCCCTTCCAATACCTCGGCAGTACCAGCCTCTTCGACGACGCCATCGTCTTGGACGTTCTCTCGCTGGCCGGAGCCGCTTGGAATCCGCGCGACGCCGTGCGCATGCTGCGCACCCTTCAAGTACCGCCGATCGCCCTCTCGGACGCCTCCCTCTATCGTCTGTGCGGGCCGCCGCCGGGGCCGCAAGCGGCGCTCTTCGAGGAGCTGGAACGCGGCGAACGCGGCGCCCGGAGAACGGAGCGCGGCGCTCGTCTGGCGCGCAACGTGCTCGAAGGCCTGGTCGACGAACAGCTCTCGGAAGGCGCCCGAACACGCGTTCAAACATTGCGCGCCGCGCTGCCGCGCTGGCGCACATGGGCGGAGGAGCTGGATCTCGACGTGCTCTTGGCACGCATTGCCGACGATAGCGGCATGCTGGCGTGGATCGATCGTTGCCCCAAGGCCTTGGCTCGGCATCACCGCCGCCAGCTTACCCGCCTGCTGGCGCAAGCGCGCAACTTCGCAAGAACCCAGCCCCAGGCGGGAATCGAAGGCTTTCTCGAAGAGGCCAACGACCTTGCGGTCCGCGACCTGGAGTTACCGCACGACCTGCCGCTCGAGTTGGACGCCGTAGCGTTACTTGCGGCCGAGGAGATGTACGGTCACGAATTCGAGGCGCTCTTCGCCGTCGGCGCGCACGCGCGTGCTTTCCCGCGCTACTATTCGCCGCCCAGCTTCTACTACAGCCTCCGCTACGGCCTCATCGCGCGTGAGAATCTGGAAGACGGCGGCGAGGCGCAGACGGCGAAGTTCTCCTGGTATTCCGCTAAGCAGCGGGTTGCCGAGAAGTATTACGAGCGCGAGCGCTCGCTCTTTGCGGCAGTGCTGGCGCGAGCTCGCTCGCTGCTCTTCGTCACGGCCTACGGTCGCGCCACGCGTGCGCTGCGCAACCCCGAGTTTCTCGAGGAGCTCCGCGCGATGCATGAGGATGGAGTGCGCGACGTGACGCAGAGGGTTCAGAGCACGACGGCGCGCACTCTGAAGTGATGGATCCGTTACCGCAACCGCAGGATCTGGTGCGCCTCGAACGGTTGAACGCCGAGGAGGTTGCGATGCACGTGCTTCCCGAGACGTTCAAGCTCTGGGGTCACGAGCGCCCCTACGAGCAGTACGTCGCCGATCTGCACGAGATCGAGCACAGCTCGTTTGGAAAGCGGTCGTTCAGTTTCTGCGGCGTGCGCGACGAGCACGGCAACGTGCAGAGCTGCTTCAAACGGTATGGACGCGAAGCCACATGGGAGGGACGCCGTCTGCGCGCCATCGGCATCGGCGCCGTCTTCACGCTTCCCGGCGAGCGCAGGCGCGGCCTGGCCTCGCTCATGCTCGGCGCTTTTCTCGACCGGGAGCGCCAAGAAGGGAGCGATCTCGCCTTCCTCTTCTCCGACGTTCATCCCGCCTTCTACGAGCGCCTCGGTTTCGCAGCGCTGCCGTCGCGCAGCTTCACCGTACGCGCCTCTTCGCTGCAGCGCGGCCGCGCGGCGATCTCCGCCATGGAAGACGGCGACATCGGCGGAGTGCGCAAGTGCTACGACGCCGGTGCGGCACGGCGCCCCTTCGCCCTTGTGCGCACGCCCGTGATCTGGGACATGATCCGCATGCGCGAGCGGCAAGACGAAGTCTCACCCGCCCATCGTTTCGCACAGCCGGTGCGCCTGGTGGTGCGCGAGGGCCGCGTCGTGCGCGCCTACGTCAAAGGCTGGCGTCAACCGCGGCGCGACGCCTACGTGCTCGACGAGATGGGGGCGCTCGAAGGATACGAAGAGCTCCTGCCAACGCTGATCTCCGCCGCCATCGGCGATCTCGGCAAAGTCGCCGGCTGGCTGCCGCCCGCGCCCGAGCGCGACGCGCTCCCGCGCGGCAGCGTCAAGCGCCGCAGCAACGCGGTGCTCATGGTGGCACCGCTCTCACGGACAGCACAAGCGCTCTGGCAGCAAGGCGGTCCCGCGATGGTTCACGCCGCCGCCGACCCGTTTTGGTCGACGGATCACATCTAGCAGGGCGGCGCAAGAGCTCTAGAACAGCGCGATCTGTTCCGCCGGGCGCTCCACCAGGCTCGCGACGCGGGTGCCGATCAGGCGCACCGCGCGGCCGTTCAGCGCTGCCCGCCGCAGACAGTGCGCAGCGGCGCCATAGATCACCGCGGCGCGATCGGTCGGCTGGGCCAGCGTCGTCTGCCGGCCGAGCACGCTGAAGTCGGCCAGCTTGATCTTCACGCCGACGGTGAAGGCGCGCAGCTCGCGCTTGCGTAGGCGCTCCTCCAGCTCCTGGGCCTGCGAGCGCACCGTCTGCAGCAGCGCCGGCACGGAGCGCTCGTCGTACTCGAACGTCTCCTCGCTGGAGATGGAGCGTACCTCGTCGTCCTCCACCACGGGACGCGCGTCGATGCCCAACGCCAGATCCCGGAAGGCGGGCCCGCCGCGGCCAAAGAGCTCGACGGCGCGCCCGTCGGAGAGCGCGCCGACTTGCCCCACGCGCTCGATGCCTAGCTCACGCAGCCGCCGCTCCGTCTTCGGCCCCACGCCCCAGAGGCGCGCTACGGGTTTCTCCGCGAGATAGGCGGCCTCGCTCCCCAGCGCCACCACGAGCAAGCCGTCGGGCTTGCCGTCGTCACTGGCGATCTTCGCCACCATCTTTCCGCTGGCCACGCCTGCGGAGAGCGTCAAGCCGGTCTGGGCGCGCACGCGTTCCTTGAGCTCGCGCGCCGTCTGCGTGGCCTCGTCGATCGTCACGTCGCCGAGGTCGAGGAACGCCTCGTCCAGCGAAAGGCGCTCCACGGCATGCGCCACCTCGCGGACGAGCGCGAAGACGGCGGCACTGGCAGCTTTGTAGGCCGCGAAGTTCGGCGGCACGACGATCAGCTCGGGACAGCGCTCGAGCGCTTGATAGAGCGGCATCGCGCTGCGCACGCCATACGGGCGCGCCTCGTAGGACGCCGTCAGCACGACCGAGCGGCGACCGCTGTGCGAGACAGCCACCGGCTTGCCGGACAGCGTCGGATCATCGCGCTGGGCGACGCTTGCGTAGAAGGCATCGAGATCGACGTGGACGACGACGCTCACGCCAGCAGACTCCGCAGGACGGCCAAGTTGCGCTCGTCTTCGGCGCGCTCGCCGGGCGTCTCCAAGACGGCGATCTTCTCGCGCAGCGCGGCATGGTTGAGCAGCGCCGCGAAGCCGGCGGTCCCGATCAACCCCTCGCCGATGTGGTGGTGACGGTCGCGCTGGCCGCCCAGCGGCACCACGGTGTCGTTGACATGGAACATCTTCACGCGTGCGATGCCGACGTGGCGCTCCACCTGGTCGAGAAAAGCTTCGACGCCCTGCGCGTCGTCGATCTTGTAGCCGGCGGCCCAGGCGTGCGCCGTGTCGAGGCAGACGGCTAGCTGCGGATGGTCGACCTCGCGCAGAAAGCCGCCGAGTTCCTCGAGCGTGCCGCCGACCAAATTCCCCGCGCCGGCACTGTTCTCCATCACCAGGAAGACGCCGGGGCGGATGGCATCGAGCAGCTCGCTGAGCGCGCGGCAGACCTGCAGATGTCCCTCGGCGCGCCCGCGCTGACCGTACGAGCCGAGGTGCGTGTTGACGTAGGCGACGTTTCCGCTTGAGGCCAGCGCGAGATCGTGTCCGACCAGCGCCAACGAGGCGGCGAGGTGATCCTCGCGCTCCGTTGCGAAATTGACCAGGTACGACGTGTGGATGGCGCTGGGCAGCAGATCGTGCTCTCGCCGTAACGCCGCGAACCGCGCCCAAGCCTCGGGCTTGGGATCGGTGATACGAAAGCCGCGCGGATTGCCGCTGAAGAATTGGATGGTGCGGCAACCGAGCTCAGCGGCATAGGCGATGGCCTTCTCGTATCCCTTGCCGATCGGCGTATGCAGGCCAAACCGCATCGTTGCGGACACGCTCTTCGTACGGCTCACAACGTTTGCCCTTCGCTCTGCAGGGGCGAACGCCCCTGGCGCGCTACACATGCCCCCATGCAGCCGCGCAGGGTGCCCACCGGCGTTCCGACCTTCCCCATCGGCCTGGGATGCTATCCGATGTCGGAGCACTTCCGCCCGATCGATGACGCCGTCTCGACGCGCGCCGTTCACGCGGCGCACGACGCCGGCGTACGCCTCTTCGACACGGCCGACGCCTATGGCCCCGAACACAACGAGCGTCTGCTGCAGCGGGCCCTGCGCGGACGCGACGCCTTCATCGCCACCAAAGGCGGCTTCGTACGCCCGGGCGGCACATGGGTCTGCGACGGCCGCCCGGAGCATCTGCGTGACGCCTGCGAAGGGAGTCTGCGCCGCCTGAAGCGTGAGCGCATCGATCTCTATCAGCTCCACGCCCCCGATCCCGCTATACCGATCGAGGAGAGCGTCGGCGCGCTCGAGGAGCTGCGGGATGCCGGGAAGATCGCGTACATCGGGCTTTCGAACGTCAGCATTGCCGAGATCGAAGCTGCGCGCGGGGTAGCGCCGATCGCCAGCGTGCAGAACGAGCTCAACGTCTCGCTGCGCGATGATCTGCACGACGTCGTTCCCTACTGCGAGCGGCACGGCATTCTCTACTTGGCCTACTCCCCGCTGCACGAGGGCGCCTTTCGTCTTCCGCGTATTCGCCATCTCGCCGGCGTGCACCGGGTACCGCCTGCGGCCGTGGCGATAGCCTGGCTGTTGGCGCTCTCACCGTCGATCCTGCCGATTCCCGGCACGCAAGATCCCGTGCATGCGCGCGAGAACGCCGAATACGCTTGCTCGTTCACGCTGACGGCGCACGAGGCGCACGAGCTGACGACAGGCTGATGTGGCGTTACGTGCTGCTGGCAACGGCCGTGGTCGTCGGCCTCATGCTGATCTTCATCGCCTTCCCGGTACGCCCGCCGCGCCCCGGCGTTCGCGCCGGCTCCGCCACGCCGGGACCGCGTGCCACCCTGCCGATCTATCCGCACTCCACCGGCGGGGCCATCCGCGGCGAGGCACCCTGGGCCTTCGACGCGCTTCCCTCGTGCTTCACCCCGCGTTGGGAGTGGCAGCCGGGGAGCGATCGCGTCCAGGAGCAGGTGCGGTCAACCGTGGTGGAGGCGCGCGCACGCGGGGGTGTGGAGACGAGCGCGCTGATCGACACCCGCAGCGGAGCCAGGCTTGCCGCAAGACCTGCGGTCCAGCCCGCCCACGCCCCGGTGCTCGCGCCGCTGCGGCCCGGCATGGAGCTGCATGCGGGGAACTGCACCCTGCGCGTCGAGCCCTCCCAGGTGCGCATCACGCGCGGAGCCGACGAAGTCACGGTCCCCGCGGCGCGCCTCTACCTCGTGCCCGAGGACGCGGGCACGCTGCTCGTCGTCGCGCACGACGCCCCGGAGTCCGCCGAAGTTGGGGCCTACCTGGCGCAACCCATGCCAGGCCAGGAGTGACGCCAGACTGACGAGGCGCTCGTCGCTGATACCACAGTCACACCCAGCGCGGCGCGGGATGTGTGACGATTTCCGCATCGTCTACCATGGCCTCTGCGCACCCTTGTGATGCGTAGATCGCAGCGCCGAGCTCGAAGACGACGGACGCTTCGATCTCGCGAAGCGGAGCAGCCGGCCGGGGATATCAGCCCTCGTCGCCCGCTTCGTCCCCCAGCGCTGCGTCGTCGCCTGCCGGAGCTGCCTCCTCTGCTCCGGCGGGTGACGCTGCTGCGTTCTGAAGCAGCGGGAGCGTCAGCGGAAACCCCTCGCCGTCCGCCTGCTCCTCGAGCGGAGGGAGATCGTTCAGCGAGCGCAGGCCGAAGGCTTCTAGGAACTCATCGGTGGTCTTGTAGAGGATCGGTCGACCCACCACGTCCTTGCGCCCCGCTTCGGCAACCAGCCGGCGCTCGGTGACCGTCTTGATCACGCCGTCGACGTTCACGCCGCGCAACTGCTCGATCTCTCCCTTGGTAACCGGCTGGAGGTAGGCTACGATGGCCAGCGTCTCCATCGCAGCGGGCGAGAGCGAGCTTTTGGGCGGCAGCAGATAGGCCTCCACCACCTCGCGCGTCTGCGGCGCGGTCGCGAAGCGGTACCCGCCGGCGATCTCGCGCAGCACGATGCCCCGCTGCGCGTACGCTTCGTCGATGCGCTGGACAGCGGCCGCCGCCTCCGTCTGGCTGCACGCGGTCAGCCGCGCCAGTTCCTTGAGCGAGAGCGCCTCACCGGCGACGAAGAGCAGAGCCTCGATCTGA
>SCQY01000057.1 GCA_004298665.1 bacterium
CGCTGCCGCCGCCGATCCTATCGAGTTTTGGCGCGCGCAGGCGCAGGTGCTGGAGTGGGCCCAGCCCTTCACGCGCGTGCTCGATGAGTCGAAGGCGCCATTCTACCGCTGGTACGAAGACGGCAAGCTGAACATCGTCGCCTCCGCCGTCGACCGCCACGCCAACGGCGCGTTGCGCAACAAGGTGGCCTATATCTGGCTCTCCGAGGACTGCCGCACGCGCATCGAGGTGACCTACGGCGAGCTCGCCGTGCGCGTTGCGCGGGCAGCCAATGCACTGCGCTCGATGGGCGTCAAGCGCGGTGACGCGGTGATTCTCTATCTGCCGCTGACGCTCGAGGCGGTTGCCGCGATGCTGGCCTGTGCGCGTCTTGGCGCCGTGCATAGCGTGGTCTACGCCGGGCTTGCCGCCTCCTCGCTGCAGGCGCGTGTGGAAGACGCGAAGGCCACGGCGATCGTGACCGCCGACTACACCTACCGGCGCGGCAAGCCCATCGCGCTCGCACCCACGGTCGAACAGGCGTTGACAGCGGGCTGCCATACGGTCCGCCACGTTGCGGTCTGGCGCCGCCAGAGCGAGACCACGATTCCAACGGTCGCCGACGGCCGCAAGCGCTATGATTGGAGCGAGCTGCTGGAGCGGGCGGCCACCGAGGCGCCGATCGAGATCGTCGATGCGGAACATCCGCTCTTCATCCTCTACACCTCCGGCACGACCGGGAAGCCCAAGGGCGTGCTGCACGTCCACGGCGGCTACGGCGTCGGCATCTCCCACTTGATGCGCCGATACTGGGGAGTGCGCGAGAACGAGGTCTTCTGGTGCGCCAGTGACATCGGCTGGATCGTCGGCCACTCCTACATCGTGTATGCGCCGCTGATCTGCGGGCTGACGACGGTCTTCCGGGAGGGGGCACCTGACTATCCCGATACCGCCGTGATCTACGACATCATCGAGCGCGAGCGCGTCAACGTCATCTTCACCGCACCGACGACGGTCCGCTTCCTGATGAAGTTCGGCGACGAGCCGGCTGCCAAGCATGACCTGCGCTCGCTGCGCTGGCTCACGTGCGCCGGCGAACCGCTCAATCCCGAAGCGTATCACTGGGCGCGCCGCGTCCTCTGCGGCAATGGCGCCTGGGGGAACATCGCGGAGAACTGGTGGCAGACGGAGACCGGTGGGCCGCAGCTGGGCACGCCTCCGGGGTATCCCGTGAAGCCGGGCGCCGTGGGCATTCCGATGCCCGGCGTTTCCGCGACGGTCGTCGATGAAGAGCTCTACTTGACGCGCCCCTTCCCGCACCTCTTCCGTACGGTCTATGGCGACGATGCGCGCTTCAAAGCAGCATGGACGGAGCACGGCTACCGTACGGGCGATGCCGCGTTACGCGATGCCGACGGTTATTTTCGCGTGGTTGGGCGCATCGACGACGTGATGAACATCGCCGGCCATCGTATCGGCAGCGCCGAGGTGGAGCATGCACTGGTGCAGCATCCGCTCGTCGCCGAGGCGGCGGCGTTCGGCCTCCCCGACGAGTTGAAAGGGGAGCGCCTGGTTTGTCACGTCACGCTGCGCGCGGGGGCGCAGGCGCCGGCCGATCCCACCGCCTTTTTCGGGGAGCACGTGCGCACCACGATGGGTGCGATCGCCACTCCTTCCGAAGTGCACGTCGTGGCCGCGCTTCCCAAAACACGCTCGGGGAAGATCATGCGCCGTTTGCTGCGTGCTCGCGCAATGGGGCAGCCGGAAGGGGATATCTCGACGCTCGATGCCTAGCGCCAAGCAGGGGCGTCAGCTCGCGTCCTGCGGAGGCTCGGTTGGCGGGGCAGTCGCAGCGGCGCTGGCGGCCGCGGCCACTGCCTGAGGCTGCTTGGTCTCCGCGTGCGTCGTGCGCGCGGCCTCTAGTACGCGCTCTCCCTCCGTCGTCGGCGGGAAGAAGCGCACCAGGATGATGCGCAGGATGCCTGCAGCGGGAACGGCGAGCAGCAATCCGATCAGCCCGAAAGCTTCGCCGCCGATCAGCAGTGCAACCAGCACGGCCAGCGGAGAGAGGCCTACCGAGTGGCCTACAACCGTCGGCGCGATGAAGTGTCCCTCTGCCTCGTACATCAGCACGAAGAGCACCAAGACCAGTAGTGCATGGGCCCAGCCGAACGTGATGAGCGAGATGAGCACCGCAGGAGCGGCGCCTACCACGGCGCCCACATAGGGGATGATATCGGCGATCCCGGTGATGAGACCTAACAGCAGCGCATACTTGACATGCGTGAGCAGCATGATGATGGTCGCCAGCACGCCCACCACGAGCGCCACGATGACCTGCCCGCGGATGAAGCCGCCGATGACCTGGTCGCACTCCACGGCGAAGGAGATCACCGCCTCGCGGCGCTTCTTGGGGACGGCGCGGAAGAAGACGCCTTGGATGTCGTCGAGGTCCGCGATGAAGAAGAACGACATCACGAAGACCAGGAAGGTGGCGACGACGGCGTGGATGGCACCGGTGACGATGGCGATCGTCTGACCGGCCACGTGCGAGGCGGCGTTGCCGACCTCTTGGCCGAGGCGCCCTGCGTTCTCCGCCAGAAGGCTGCGGATCTGCGGTGGCAGATCGCGCAGCAGCGGGCTGTTCTGCGGTTCGGCGAATGCGCGCTGCATCTGCGCGAGGATCTGTGGATAGGCCCGAGCCAGCTCGTTCGCCTGCGCGGCGATCGGCGGCACGAGGTAGGCCACGAAAAGGACGAAGATGAGCATCGCTGCCGCGTAGACGAGCAGCACGGCCACCGCGCGCGGCATGCGCCGGGCCAGCCTTTTCACCACGGGATAGATCAAGTAGGAGAAGAGGATCGAGATCAGCGTGACCGTGACGACGAGTTCGATCCGCGCTAGCACGAGGCCCAGCATCCAGAACAGCAGACCGATGCCCAACAGGAGGGCGACGATTTGAAGGGCC
>SCQY01000058.1 GCA_004298665.1 bacterium
TCCTCAAGCTAGCTGGACGCGCAGCCAGTCCATGACGTAGCCCGGCGGCACGTTGGTTGCCGCCATCTCCTGCGCCTCGCCGGTCGCGGCGATGGCGGCGAGAATCCCGGGCGTGCCGCGGTGCGGCCAACTCGCGACGCGGGCGCTCTCGTCCGCTACCAGAGCACGCTCGGCGTCGCCCGAGGCAGCCACCACCAGCCAGTCGCGCAGCAGACGCTTGATCTCGCGCAGCACACTTTCGAGGTTATCGCGCGCCGCCCACTCCGCCTCGACCATTCCTCCGCGCAGCGCCCCGTCGAGCCACTCTGCGGTCTGACGGCGCAAGTCGGCGTAAGCACCGCCTTCGACGGCCGCCAGCGCACGCGAGATATCTCCCTGCGCAAGCCCCGCCGCCGTGCGGGCTTGGCCGGCACCAACGCCGCGCGCACGCAGAAATGCCTCGATCTCGGCGCTGCCGACCGGTCCGAAGCGCACGCCGATCATGCGCGAGCGAATGGTCGCGAGGAGGCGCTCGGGAGCGTCGGTCGTGAGGATCATCAAGACCTGCGGCGGCGGCTCCTCGAGGAACTTCAAGAGCGCATTGGCGGCCTCGTGCGTTGCGAATTCGACGTCGCCCAGGATCACGACACGCCAGCCCCCGGAGTACGAGCGCAGCGACATCTGGCGCACGAGATCGCGCGCTGTCATCTCCTCGTTTTCGTGGAAGCCAGCGCCGCCCGTGCCCATCTTCACGGTCCCGGCGGAGACGAACAGATCCGGATGCGTGCCCGCCTCCACTTGCATGCACGACGGACAGCGGCCGCAGTAGCCGACCACGCCGGCCTTGGGCTCACTGCAGAGGAGCGACTTGGCCAACAGCCGTGCGAAGGTCTTCTTGCCGGCTCCGGCAGGACCGTGGAAGAGATAGCCATGCGCCAGCCGCTCCGGACGGAGCCGCTCGAAAAGGGCTCGCGGCCCAGGCTGACCGATCACCTCGAACGAGAGGGTGCGCTGCGCGCTCATCGCGCCGCCCCCTGAGCTCCCCCGCGGCGTTCGATCTCCGCGAGTGCCTGCGCCGCCAGCACATCGGGCGCCCGGCGCGCGTCGAGCACCACGAAGCGCTCGGAGAAGCGGCGAGCGAGGGCGGCGTAGCCCTCCGCCACGCGCCGGTGGAAGGCTTGCGACTCCAGTTCCATGCGGTCGAGTTCGCCGCGGCGCGCGCGCATCCGCCGCTGTGCCTCCTCCTGGGGGAGATCGAGCAGCAGTGTGAGATCGGGAGAGAGGCCCTCCGTGGCGATGCGGTTGAGTTCGATGACGCAGTCGGCGCCCAGGTTGCGGCCGTAGCCCTGATAGGCCACGCTGGCGTCCCAAAAACGGTCGCAGAGGACGAACGCTCCGCGCTCCAGCGCGGGGCGGACGACGGTGCGCACCAACTGCGCGCGCGAGGCGGCCATCAGCATCGCCTCGGCCAAGGGATCGATCGCCGCTTCGCGGTCGAGGAACAGCGCCCGCACGTGCTCTCCTAGCGGCGTGCCGCCCGGCTCCCGGGTCACCAAAGGAACGACTCCGCGGCCACGCAGGGCCTCTGCCAGCGCAGCGACGAGGGTGCTCTTGCCGGCACCCTCGACGCCTTCGACGGTCACGAACATGGCGCTGTGATTGGCGTTCGGCGCTTACAACCCCTCACCGCGAAAGATTTGCACGCGACGATTGGGCTCGGCCCCGGTGCTGCGCGACTGCAGACGGTACTTCTCGGCCAGCTGGTGCTGCATGCGCCGGATGTAGGACGTCTGCGGGGAGAGCTCCACGGTCTGCGCGTCGAGCAGAACCTGATAGATCGCTTCCTCGGCCTCGCGCAGCGCGATCTCCTCGGAGTCGATGCTCCCGAGGTTGAAGAGATCCTTCAAGCAGTTCTGGAGCTGCGCCGTCGTGTTCGTCTTGATCGAGTAGATGGGCACGTTCTCCGAGGCGATCTCACGCAGACGCGACGTCTCCTTGCGCTCCAGCGTCTTCAGCGTGATGACCACGTCGGCATCGTCCCATTTGCGCGCGATCGCCGCGTTGACACGCAGATTCTGAATCGCGCGCTCGATCTTGTTGCGCGAGACGCCGTAAGGGAAGATCATCTTCGGGCGCTCACGCTCGCCCTCTTCGCGCTCCTCCTCCCACAAGTCGCGATCGAGGCCCGCATGGCCATCGCGTACCGCGGGCTGCACTTCGGCAGCCTGCACGACCTCGACCATGCCGCTGGCACTGCGTTGACGCACTTCGGGCTGGGGCATATAGCCGCGCAGCAGCGCATCGACGACGTCCGCGACGTTGCCGTGGATCGCCAGACGATCGCGTTCTTGGATCTCGATGAGTACGTCGAAGGTAGGCGGCGCCTTGCGCTCGAGGACCGTCTTACGGGTGCCGCGCCGGCGCGCCTCCTCGTCCGAGAGCGTCACCGCGCTGATCCCGCCCATCAGGTCCGAGAGCGTAGGATTCATCAGCAGATTCTCGAGCGACTGACCGTGCGCCGTGCCGATCAACTGCACGCCGCGCTCGGCGATCGTGCGCGCGGCCAGCGCCTCCGCTTCGGTGCCGATCTCGTCGATGACCACCACCTGCGGCATGTGGTTCTCGACGGCCTCGATCATCACGGCGTGCTGGAGGGCGGGCTCCGCCACCTGCATGCGCCGAGCATGGCCGATGCCCGGATGCGGGATGTCGCCATCGCCGGCGATCTCGTTGGAGGTATCGACGATCACCACGCGGCGCCGATCTTCGGAGAGCACGCGCGCGACCTCTCGCAGCATCGTCGTCTTGCCCACGCCGGGGCGCCCTAGCAGGCAGATCGACTTGCCGCTGCGCACGACGTCGAGAATGAGATCGATGGTGCCGTAGACGGCGCGCCCGACGCGACAGGTGAGGCCTACGACCGTTCCGGTGCGGTTGCGGATCGCCGAGATACGGTGGAGGGTCATCGCGATACCGGCGCGGTTGTCCTTGCCGAAGGGACCGAGACGCCCGATGACGTGCTCGAGGTCCGCTTGCGTGACCGCCTCGTTCGAGAGGTAGACGAAGTCTTCGGAGAAGCGCGCCTCAGGGAGGCGGCCGAGATCCAGGACCACCTCGATGATTGCCTCGAGGTCGTGGAGGCGAATCAGCGCTTGCCGGATCGGGAGAGGAAAGATATCGAGGAGCTGCCTGAGCTCTAGTGATGGAGAAATGCTCTCTGGTTGCACCGCCAACGTGTCGCCACCTCAGTTTTCGACGCGAGCGAGAAGCGGGAAGTCGTGTCGTACCATCTACACGCCTGCTCAACTCCTCCTCTCTCCGCTTGGAACGCGGCGGTTCGGTGCCTGGTTGCGCTGGGTCTTCGTGGGCAGCGGAACTCCCGCCTGCTCACGCGACGACGCGGACGGTCTTGAGTTCGGGATCGGCTGGCCCCTGCATGTGCACGCCGGCCTTCACTTCGAGCGTCAGATATTCGATGATCTCCTTGGTGACGCGCTCCCCCGGCGCAATAATGGGAATGCCCGGCGGATACGGCGTGATCACTTCGGCGCAGATGCGGCCGGCGGATTGGCGGAACTTCACTTTCTCCGTCTGCGCGAGAAACGCTTCGCGCGGCGTCATCGCCATCGGCGGAATAGGCGGAAA
>SCQY01000059.1 GCA_004298665.1 bacterium
TGCGCACGGTGCCATACGTCGATGTCGAGCGCTATCAAGGCCGATGGTTCGAGATCGCCAAGTACCCCACGCCCTTCCAAGGCGATTGTGCCAAGAACACGACGGCTGAATACAGCGTGCGGCGCTGCGGCGGTCTCGCCGTCGAGAACCGCTGCACCACCGCCGAAGGACGAACGCGTACCGGGCGCGCAACGGCATCGGTCGCCGACGAGCAGAGCAATGCCAAACTCCGGGTCAAGTTCAGCCCCGTCGCACCCGCCGCCGACTACTGGATCATCGACCTCGATCCGGAGTATCGTTACGCCGTCGTCGGAGAGCCGCAACGTCGCTATCTCTGGGTGCTCTCGCGAACGCCTTCGCTAGACGAGGGGACCTTCCAAGAGATCTGCCGGCGGCTGCGCGAGCAATCGTACGACCCCGACCGGTTGGAGCGCACGCCACAGGACGGAGCCTAAGGGGAGCCGTGCGAGACCAGGCGCGCGAGCGCGAAGGCGGCCGCCGCTGCCACGCCTCCGATCAGCACGGTCTGCAGCGCGCTGCGCAGCGCCCGCGCCCCGGTGAAGCGCCCCTTCACGAAGCCGAACACGAAGAGCGCGACGAGCGTCACCACCACCGAGAACAGCAGCGCTCTCTGCACTTCGTGCACAACGAAGTACGAGAGCAGGGGAATCAAACCACCCGCCGCGTAGGCAAGGCCGATGGTCATGGCGCTCTGCAGGGCGCGCTTGGGCTCCGGACGCTCTAGTCCCAGCTCGAAGCGCATCATGAAGTCGACCCACTTCTCGGGGCGGCGCTGGAGCGCAAGCACGATCGGCGCAGCCTCCTCGTCGGTGATGCCGTAGCCCTGGAAGATCTCGTGGACCTCGGCCTGCTCCACATCCGGCTTCTCGATGACTTCTGAGACTTCACGGCGCCGCTCACTCTCGTAGTGCTCGGCGTCGCTGCGGGCGGCGAGATATCCGCCCAGCCCCATTGCGATGGAGCCGGCGGCCACCTCGGCCAATCCGGCGGTCACGATGATGCCCGTGGAGGCGACGGCCCCTGAGAGTCCCGCGGCAAGAGCGAACGGGACGGTAAGGCCGTCGGACATGCCGATAACGATGTCGCGGATCGTCGCGCTTGCAGTGAAATGACGCTCGACGTGCTCGGTCTGTGGCATCTGGGCTCACCCCTTCCGGCAGATCTCAGCGAAGCGGAAGCAATCGGCAACGTGGTCGTTGGCCATCCCTACAGCCTGCATGAAGGCGTAGCAGATCGTGCTGCCGACGAAGCGAAAGCCGCGCCTCTTCAGCTCCTTGCTCATCGCCTCCGATTCCGGCGTAGTCGCGGGCACCGCCGCACGGCTCGCCAGCGGCCGCTCGCGCGGCGACGGGGCAAAGGCCCACAAGAAGGCGCAGACGTCGCCTTCGCGCTCGCGCAGCTCCAGCAGCGCCCGCGCGTTGGTGATCGCCGACTCGATCTTCAGGCGATTGCGAACGATGCCTGGATCCTTCAGCAGGCGCTCGACATGCCGCGCCGTGTAGCGCGCCACACGCTCGGGATCGAAGCCTTCGAAGCAGCGCCGGTAGGCCTCGCGCTTCTTGAGGACCGTCGACCAGCTCAAACCGGCCTGCGCCCCTTCGAGCACCAGGAACTCGAAGAGCCGCCGCTCATCGTACTCGGGAATGCCCCACTCGCGATCGTGGTACGCGATCATGAGCGGATCCTCACCGGCCCAAGCGCAACGCTTCTGGATCGTCATGGGCGGCGACGGAAGAACCCCACCAGGTGCGGCGGGGTCCGAAGGGCGAGACATCGACACGCGAATCCTACTTGTAGCGGTAGGTGATGCGCCCCTGCGTCAGATCGTACGGCGAGAGTTCGATCAAGACGCGGTCGCCGGGAAGAATGCGAATGTAGTGCTTGCGCATCTTGCCGCTGATGTGGCCGAGCACTTTATGCCCGTTCACCAGCTCGACGCGGAACATGGCGTTGGGGAGGGGCTCCGTGACCACGCCCTCCATCTCGATCGCCTCTTCCTTCGGCGTTGCCGTTGCCACGGCGCGTGCCGCCTTCTTTGCTCGAGCCTCTGCCGACGAACGGCGGCGCGGGCCTCCTCTACGTTGTGCCATCCCGGGGAGTATAGCATGCCCAGGAGTCCAGCGGCAAAGACACAGGTAGCCGATCAGCGCAGAAAGGCCGCGATCGCTTCAGCTAGCTCACGGGCGTGGCTCACCGGGAGATCGTGACCGGCATCGTCGTAGTGGACGCGCCGCACGTCGGGCAGGGCGCGCTCCAAGAGTGCGGCGATCTCGCGAAAATACGCTGGGCTGCGTCCCGCCGTGACCACCAGCGTCGGCACGCGCTGCGCCGCCAATGCCTCGCGGGACGGGCGAAAGGCTACCAGCCGCCGGCTCTCCTCGGCCAGCGCAGGCGCCATCGCACGCAGCTCCCGGCGGCCCCGCTCGCTGCTGCGCTCCCAAGTCCCTGGACCGGCCATGGCATCACAGAACCCCGCCAGGGCCGCGTCGTCGATCGGCTCGGGGAGCGGCTGCGCCTGCTCCGGGACGGGGAGCAGCCCAAGCAGCGTGGGCTCGACCAGCACCAAGGCCTCGAGCTCGCTTGGGTGTTCCAGAGCATGCGCGAAAGCGACTGCCCCGCCGTACGAGGCGCCGACGACGACCCGAGCGGCCTGCTCGTCCAAGCGGGAACGCAGTTCGGCGATATCGGGGGCAAACGTCGGGGGTCGCTCCCCAGTAGGGCCAGGCGGCCGGCGATCGTAGGCAAAAGCCGGGACGTCCAACCGTCGTAACGCGCGGCGCAGCGGTGCCCACTGCGTGCGATCGCTGAGACTGCCATGCACCAAGAGTATGGGAGGCCACGACACGGCGCGCCACTTTCGCCGCCGCACAGGTACATCCCACCGAAAGGTTCTGCGCGCTGCGGCCCAAATGCTTAGGCGTGCCTAAATATGCATGGCGAACCGCCGTATCCATGATCGCGGCGGTTCTTCTGACCATCGTGCTCGCACCCGGCATCGCCCTTGCGGATGCCGACGAGATGGGTACGCGCGGGCTTCCGCCTACGGCCGTGGGCATGCAGCCCGTGCAGGGGGCGATTCCCGTGGCTACGCACGCCCCGGGAGAGTCGCGCCTTTTCCGGCGTGCCGACGGCGCCTACCAGGCCGTCCCCGAAGTTCACGGGCACACGAAGACCTACACGCTGGTCGAGCGCCGTGCACCGTGGACCATCTCCAAGGGTCTCACGGTTCTAGCGAACACGTACAACGGCGTCGTTCCTGGCCCGACGATCGTTGTCCGGCAAGGTGACCACGTCGTCATCCACTTGATCAACGATCTCCCGGTCGCCGATACGCTCCACCTGCACGGCATGACCGCTATTCCCGTCTCGATGGACGGCGTCGCAGGCAGCTCTCAAGCGATGATCCCGCCCAACGGCGGGCGCTTCACCTACGCCTTCGACGCACAGCGCCCCGGCACGTACATCTACCACACCCACGGCCCGGAGCCGATGCTGGACTCCGGTCTCTACGGCGCGATCATCGTCGATCCCACTCGTCCGCTGCCCGCGGAGCGCAACGTCGCTCACGACTACTTGGAAGTAATCTCATCGTGGCACGTGCAGAGCTTGGCGCCCAACGTCTTCACCCTCAACGGCAAGCAGTATCCCGATACGGCGCCGCTGGAGGTCATACGGGGCCAACGCATCCGCATCCGCTGGATCAATATCTCGGCGGAAGACTGGCACACGATGCACACGCACGGCCACGGCCAGCTGATCGTCGCGCGCGACGCCTATCCGCTCAGCTATCGTGACGAAGAAGACACCGTTGCGCTGGGACCGGGACAGCGCGCGGACGTCATCGTGACGGCGAACGCGATGCCCGGCACGTGGCTCGTACACTGCCACGTCGTCGATCATAGTGAAGACGATCAAGGTCATCCCGACGGCTTGATCACCACCATTCACTACGCGGGGACACCGAATCTCCACGGCGCGATGGCGGCGGCCATGGGGCCGAAGACGCCGATGGACGCGATGGGGCACGCCGCGCGCGCGAAGCTCTCGTTCCTGAACGTGCTGCTGCTGGGCGGGGTCGCAGGCTTCACGATCATCCTCGGCCTGCCCATCGCTCGTGCACGGCGTCTCTCGATGCACACGATCGGCTCCCTCAACGCCGTGGCCATTGGAATTCTAGCCTACCTGGCAGTCGAGATCGCAGGCAGCGCGGCCGGGCCGGTGCGCCAGGGCCTCACGCTCTGGCACGCGGGCGCGCCGTTTCCGTGGGCGCTGGTCTCCGTCTTCGGGGGCGGCCTGCTGGCGGGGCTGGCGGGTCTGGGCGCCTTCGCAGCGCAAGTCTCCAAGCGCGGTGCGCAGGTTGCCGAGAATCCCTGGATGCTCACGCTGATGATCGCCGTCGGAATCGGCGCGCACAATTTCGCGGAAGGCTTGGCGATCGGCGCCTCCGCGGCGTCCGGCGCGACGGCGCTGGCCGTGGGCCTGATCGTGGGCTTCGCCTTGCATAACGCGACGGAAGGCTTCGGCATCGTTGCGCCGATGGCCGGGCGCATGATGCCCTCGTGGCGCCAACTGGCGCTGGCCGCGGTGATCGGCGGAGGCCCCACGCTCATGGGGACCATGGTGGGCTACGCGTTCAGCTCGCCGATCCTCTCGGTGCTCTTCCTCGCCACGGCCGTCGGCGCGTTGATCTTCGTCATCGGCGAACTCTGGAGCGTACTCAAGCGCACCGGAGTGACGGTGCTCTCCACGGGCATGGTCACGCTCGGCTTCGCCGTGGCGATGGCGACGGAGCTATTCCTCGACCTGAGCGGCGGCTAGCGGTTCACCGCGGCCATCCCGCCCGGCGCGTAGCGCTCGCCGGCGGCCACACCCTTGGGGGCGATTGCATCGATCTGCTGCATCTCGTCGGCCGTCAACGCGACGGCCGCGGCAGCGGCGTTCTCCTCGAGATAGCGCCGATGCTTTGTGCCCGGAATCGGCACGACGTCCTTGCCC
>SCQY01000060.1 GCA_004298665.1 bacterium
GCTATAATGGCCGACGTGAAGACCCGTCCCGATATTCGAAACGTCGCCATCATCGCCCACGTCGACCACGGCAAGACCACGCTGGTAGATGCCATGCTCAAGCAGAGCGGCGTCTTTCGCGCCGGTCAGCAGGTAGCGACGCGCATCATGGACTCCAATCCTTTGGAGCGCGAGCGCGGCATTACCATCTTGGCCAAGAACACCGCCGTACGCCACGGAGACGTCAAGTTCAACATCGTCGACACCCCGGGCCACGCCGACTTCGGCGGCGAGGTGGAGCGCGTGCTGCAGATGGTGCAGGGCGTGCTGCTGCTCGTTGACGCCGCGGAAGGGGTGATGCCGCAGACGCGCTTCGTGCTGCGCAAGGCCCTGGAGCTCGATCTGCACGCCATCGTGGTGATCAACAAGATCGACCGCAAGGACGCCCGCGCCAAGGAAGTCGTGGACGAAGTCTTCGACCTGTTCATCGAACTCGGCGCCAGCGACAAGCAGGCGGACTTCCCCGTCATCTTCACCAACGCTAAGCTGGGAACGGCGACGCTGGAGCTGGAGCGCCCCGGCACGAACTTGGAGCCGCTGTTCGAGACGATCGCTGCTCACATCCCCGAGGCCCCCGCAGAGGACGGCCCCTTCCAGATGCTGGTCAGCTCGATCGATCACAACGCCTACGTCGGACGCATCGGCATTGGACGCGTCTTCCGCGGTGTCGCGAAAGTCAACGCCCCCGTTGCCAAAGTCGACCGCAGCGGCAACGTGGAGCCGGGGCATCGCCTCACGAAGCTCTTGACGTTCGCCGGCCTCGAGCGCGTGGAGATCGAGGACGTGGGCGCCGGCGATATCGTGTGCGTCTCCGGCATCGAAGGCATCAATATCGGCGATACCCTGGCCGACGTCGCCGTGCCCGAGGGCCTTGCCGCCGTCTCCGTCGACGAGCCGACCGTGGCGATGTTCTTCTCCGTGAATACCTCGCCGTTTGCCGGCAAGGACGGCAAGTTCTTGACGTCGCGCCACCTGCGCGACCGGCTCCAGCGCGAGCTCGACTCCAACGTCGCCCTACGGGTCAAGGACACGGAGAGCGCCGACACCTTCGAAGTCTGCGGGCGCGGTGAGCTCCACCTCTCGATCCTCATCGAGACCATGCGCCGCGAGGGCTACGAGTTGGCCGTCTCCAAGCCGCAGGTCATCATCAGCGAGCGCAACGGCCGCAAGTACGAGCCCGTGGAGTACGTCGTGATCGACGTCGCCGAAGAGCACGCCGGCGCGGTCATCGAAGCGCTGGGCAAGCGCCGCGCGATCATGTCGAACATGGTCTCGCTCGGCGATACGCAGCGTTTGGAGTACACGATGCCCACGCGCGCCATCTTCGGGCTGCGCGGAGAGCTCTTGACGCTCTCGCGCGGAACGGCCGTGATGTCGCACACGTACTACGACCACCAGCCGCTCGCCGGAGATATTCCAGGACGTATCAACGGCGTGCTGGTGGCCAGCGAGATGGGCAGCACGACGGGCTATGCCTTGATGGGTCTGGAATCGCGCGGACGCTTCTTCGTGGGCCCCGGCGTCGAAGTCTACGCGGGAATGATCGTGGGGCGCGCAGGCAACGAGTACGACGTGGCCATCAACGTGGTCCGCGCAAAGAAGATGACCAACATGCGCGCCGCGGGCTCCGACGACAACGTACGATTGGCGCCGCCTGAGGAGCTCTCGCTCGAGCGCGCGCTCGAGTTCATCGAGGACGACGAGCTGGTTGAAGTCACACCCAAAGCCATTCGCCTGCGCAAGCGCCTGCTGAACGAAAGCGACCGGCTCAAAGCCAAGAAGCGCGTCGCCGCTCGCGCATAGGGGCCAAGCGGCAGCTCGGCGGCGCAACTCTCCGTGCCTCTGCGGCGGTTTTGAGCTACCGTCATGGCCACGCAAACCTTCGCAATCCAACGGGCCGGCGAGCGCTACTTCGCCGACCACGGCTGGCTGCGCACCTACCACTCTTTCAGCTTCGCCGAGTACGTCGATCCCCATAACCTCAACTGGGGGGCGCTGCGCGTCCTCAATGACGATACGATCGCCGCGGGAACCGGCTTCCCGATGCACCCCCATCGCGACATGGAGATCATCACCTACGTGCTCGACGGTCAGCTCGAGCACCGCGACAGCATGGGCAACCGGGGCGTCGTGGGACCCGGCTCCGTCCAGTTCATGAGCGCCGGCACGGGCGTACGCCATTCGGAGCTCAACGCCTCATCGGAGCACTCGCTGCATCTCGTGCAAATGTGGGTGCTGCCGGGCAAGACGGGGACGCCGCCCCTCTACGGCCAGGCCGACTTCACCGCCGGCGATCGCCGTGACCACTGGCTCACCATCGCAAGCGGCGTCGAGGGTGTGGAGGCTCCAGTACGGCTGACGCAACAGGCGACCTTCGCCGTCGCGCGTCTCGAGCAAGCTCAGGTCGAATATCGCTTCGCCCCTGGGCGCTTGGGATTTCTCTTCATCGCGGAGGGGAACGTCGAAGCGAATGGCGCACCGCTCAGCGCGGGTGATGCGGTGCGTATCGCCGATCTCGATCATCTCACCCTTGGCGGGCAGGGCGAGATCCTGCTGTGGGACGTTCCCCCGACGGCCTAGCGCCCGCGCTACCCGGCGGCTTCGATCGCGACGCGCTCCATCTTGTCGCCGGGGCGCACCTTCTGTACGGCGTTCAATCCCTCGGTAACCTGGCCGAAGACCGTGTACTGACGATCCAGGAAGCGCGCGTCTTCCAGGCAGATGTAAAACTGCGAACCCGCAGAGTCCGGCTGCGAGGCGCGCGCCATCGCCACGGTTCCCTGCATGTGCGGGCGCTCGTTGAACTCCGCCTTGAGGCGGTAGCCCGGACCGCCGGTTCCCGTGCCCTCGGGGCAGCCGCCCTGGATGACGAAGCCCGGCTCGACACGGTGGAACGTCAAACCGTCATAGAAGCCAGCGCGCGCAAGCTTCATGAACGCCGCGACGTGGGTCGGCGCATCCTTCGGGTAGAAGGCGAAGACGATGTCGCCGTGCGGCGTGGCGATGCGCGCCTGGAGATGCTCGGCCTCCGCGGTGAGCGTAGTGACTTCCTCTGGCGTCGGGGGTTGGTAGGTGGCCACGGTGATGCTTCCTTTCCTCAGGTGTCCCGAACTGGTTCCTCGACCCCAGCGATGCGCCGGGTGCCGCGCCGGTCCCTCTCGCGAGGCGATCAGGCCGAGATGCTCACCGTGGACGCACAGAGCGCGATCTTCTGCGCTCGGCTCAGACGCTTGATCCGCGCCTCCATGCGCATCGCCTCGGAGCGGCTTGCGACTTCCCACGAGGCGGCTAGCGCGACGGGGAGACGCGAGCGCGTATAACGCGCGCCGCGCCCACTGGCATGGATGCGCAGACGCCGCGTGAGATCGGTCGTCCACCCTGCGTACAGCGAGCCGTCGCGGCAGCGCAGCAGGTAGACGAAGGCCCGCTTCGCGGCGCCTTCAACCATGCATCTTCTTGATGGTTCCATCGGCGCTGTAAATATAGATGACGTTCGCGTGGCGGATCCCCACCATCTGGGTGTACACGACCTTGACGCGCGTGCCCGGCTGCAGTTCGCCCATCGCGTTGGTCCCCATGCCGTTGGGGTCCGTCAGATGGTGCGGCGACGAGAAGACCAAGAACGTCAAATCACGGTGCTGCGCCGGGCTGTGAACGCGAACGCTCTGCGCCGAGGCATGCACCACGTAGCCCTCCCAGACCCGCGTGGGGAGGTTTCCGGCGCGGTCCTTCTTTGGAGTATTCGCAGAGGCTTCGCGGCCAGGGTTCCCGCGGGGCGGTTGGGGCTGAGCGGCTCTCGGCGCCGCGGAAGGCGCGGGCGTGGCGACCGGTGGAACTTCCAGCGACTGCTGCGCCCCTGCAGGGTTAGCGAACGCTAGGACCACCGGAAGCGCGAGAGCGGCAACGAACGATGATCGACGCACGCCCAGGCCGTTCGCGGGGTACGAGGCCCCGCCCTGCGGCAGGGAGAAGCCGGTGAGGATATGATGGGTCTTGTGAACAGCGCCACGCGCACGGCAATTTTTATCGATGGGTGGAATTTCGCCCGCGTCACCTACGAAGGGCTGGGCATCCGCGTCGATTTTCGCCGGCTGCTCTCGCTCCTATGTTCCGGTACGACGCTAGTCCGCGCGCGCTACTATATCGGCGAGTGGAGCGAAGAGTCGTACGCGCTCTACGCGGCGGCGCGGCGCGCACGCGGATTGACCGTCGAGCATGCCGATCCCGCGGAGGCCGAGCGCCGGCGGCGCGATCAGCAGGGTTTCATCCGCATGCTCAATCGCAACGGCTACCAGGTGGTGCGCCGCGGTATGCGCGTCCACGTGGACGGCACCGTGAAGGCGGAGATCGGCATCGACCTCGCCGTGGACGCGATGTGGATGGCCGACCATTGCGACCGCATGGTTCTCGTGATGGGAGACGCCGAGTACGTGCCGCTGGTGCATGCGCTCGCGCTCAAAGGCGTGCGCGTGGTGGTAGCGGGCTCGCAGTCGAACTGGGCCTACAACCACTCCGTGGAGCACCCGCGCCCGTTCCCGGGGCGCGCCTCCGACGAGCTGCTCGACGCCGCCGACGAGTTCATCGAGCTGCGCGAGGCGGCGCGAGAGATCGAGCTCCATGACGAAGCACGGCGCTCCATGCGTCCGGCGGCTACCCCGAGCGACGAGCTCGAAGAGATCTCGAATTAGGGGCGGCCTTAGATCTCGCCCCGCGCGCGCATCCGGGTAAGCGAAGCGCGGGCCGCACGGACCGTGAGATCGACGTCGGCGGCGGCGTGCGCGGACGAGAGGAACATGACTTCGTTCTGCGAGGGCGCCAGCAAGACGCCCTCGCTGAGCATCTCGCGGTAGAAGGTCCCGTACGCCGTTCCGTCTCCCTCTCTGGCTTGGTCGTAGTCGCGATGCGGGCGATCGGCCACGCGGAACATGAAGTCCACGATCGACTCGTCGTGCACCACGGGATAGCGCAGCTCGAGCTCGCCAAGCACTTCCCGCAAACCCGCAGCGAGGCGCTCGCCCAGAGCACGCATGCGCGGCAGCATCTCCGGGTCACCCTCCAGCACGTCGAGCAGACGGTGCGCCAGCGCCACGCAGAACGGATTCCCGGAGAGCGTCCCGCCTTGGAAGACCGTTCCCTCCGGCGCCAGCACGCGCATCACGTCGGCACGCCCGCCGAAGGCGGCCAGCGGGTAACCGCCGCCGAGCACTTTGCCCAGCGTGGTGAGATCGGGAATCACTCCGCAGCGCCCCTGCGCGCCGCCCATCCCCAGGCGAAACGCGGTGATCACTTCATCGAAGATCAACAAGGCTCCGCAGCGTTGCGTGCGCTCGCTCAGACCTTCGAGGAATCCGGGAAGCGGGTGCACCAGCCCCATGTTGCCGACGACGGGCTCGACGACGATCGCGGCAAGCCGCGACCCGTGCTCGCGCAGCGCCGCATCGACGTCGTCGAGATCGTTGTAGCGGCAGACGATGGTGTCGCGCGCCACGCCAGACGGGATGCCCGAGGGCCCCGCGCCCGCCGCGCCGGCTGAAGCACCGGCATTGAGCAGCGCTTGATCGAAGTGGCCGTGGTAGTTGCCCGCAAAACGCAGGATCGCCTCGCGTCCGGTGAAACCGCGTGCCACGCGAATCGCGCTCATCACCGATTCCGTGCCGCTATTGGTGAAACGGATGCGTTCCAGCGACGGCATGTGCGCACGCAGGCGCTCAGCAAGCCGCACTTCTTCCTCGTGCGTGCAGCCGTAGAGCGTTCCGCGTGCAGCGGCCTCGTCGAGCCCGCGGGTGAGCGCAGGGTGCGCATGCCCCAGCAGCAGCGGCCCGTAGGCCATCAAGTAATCCAGCAGGCGGCGTCCATCGGCGTCGACGACATACGCACCGGCGGCCTCGCGCACGATGATTGGCCCCCCGACCGGCTTGCCGGCACGCACGGGCGAGTCGACGCCTCCGGCCAAGACGGCAGTAGCACGCCGCCAGAGGTCGGCGCTGCGGGTGAGCTCGAGCACGAAGGACTCCTTACGCGGTGAGAAGTGCCTGCGGACCAAGGCAGGCACGATGGAAACGATCGACGGTGCTTCGGTCGCCCGCGATCGCGATCTTGCCGGCGGCCTCGGCTTGATCGAGCGTCTGGCGGCCTGAGAGTACGTCGAGCCAGACGGCCTCATTGCCCGAGAGCACGGCGGAAGGCTGCTCGTCCGCGCTGCGGCCGACCAGGCAGCCGCCATGCTCGAACGTGATGAACCAGACGCGGGCGCCGGCACGAACTTCGACGGTCTCACGCGCGCCCTGCGCGGAGGCGATGTCGTATTCGAACGGCAAGTTGAGCATACGCTCGCTCAGATGGTCGTGCTCGTGGTGGTCGGCGTCGCTCCCGCAGACGTTCCAGCGGCGCCCCCAATCGGCCAGCGAACGAAGCACCGGCTGCAGGCTCCAGCCCTTCTCCGTCAGATGGTATTCGACGCGCGGGGGCACCTCGCGGTAGGAGCGCCGGACGACCAAACCCTCGGTCTCCAGCTGCGCGAGGCGCTGCGCCAAGAGATTGCGCGGGATGCCGTGGAGGCGTTCGACGAGATCTTTGAAGCGGTTGGTCCCTTGGAAGAGCTCGCGGACGACCAAGAGCGTCCACTTCTCACCGAGCATCTCCAGCGTCCGCGCAATCGGACACTCCTGTCCATAACCTCGAGCCATATCCGTCTTCCCCGGGCGTGGGGTGCCGCCCGGGCCCTCGATCCCGTGAACATCGCCTTCCCC
>SCQY01000061.1 GCA_004298665.1 bacterium
GGTTTCGAGACGAGAGCGGATCTGCGCGAGCTCTTCGGTTCCCTATAGAGGCCATCACCAACGCCGTAATGCGTACCGGACGGGAGGTATCTTTCATGGATCAAACCGACGCCGTCATCCTGGGCAGCGGACAGGGCGGAGTACCGCTCGCCGTCGATCTCGCCGGTGACGGAAAGCGCGTGACGCTCTTCGAACGCGGGCGCCTTGGCGGCTCTTGCGTCAACTACGGCTGCACGCCTTCGAAGGCGTTTCTCGGTGCCGCGCACGCTGCCGGACGGGCACGCGCCGCGGCACCGCTGGGCATCCACGCCGATATCCGCGTGGACTTTCCCGTCGTGATGGCTCGCGTACGCTCTGTGCGCGACTCGTTCACCAGCAGCGTCGAGAAGCGTTTGACGCGCGCGGGCGTCAGCATCGTGCATGCCAGCGCCGCGTTTACCGGCGAACGCACGATCTCCGCAAACGGCGCCGCCGTACACGGAGCGACCGTCGTGATCAATACGGGGACGAGCGCCGCCGTTCCACCTATCCCCGGTCTTGCGGAGACGCCGTTTCTCACCAACGAGAACTTCTTTGATCTGCATGAGCTGCCGCGCCGCACGCTCGTGCTCGGCGCCGGCTACGTCGGCCTCGAATTGGGGCAGGGCCTGGCGCGCCTGGGGAGCAGCGTCCACATCATCGATCACAACCCGCGCGTCCTTGCACGCGAGGAGGCCGACGTCTCAAACGTCCTCCAGACATCGCTCGAGCGCGACGGGATACAGCTCCACCTGGGTCGCGACGTGACGCACGTCGCCTACGAGGGCGGCGTCTTCACGCTTACGCTCGACGATGGCAACGAACTGCTAGGCGAGGCGCTCCTCGTCGCGGTCGGGCGCAGCCCCAACACGGGCGCGCTCAACGCGCCGGCGGGCGGCATTGCACTCGATAAGCGCGGCATGGTGGCGATCGACGAGCGGTTTCATACCAGCGCCGCCGGCGTCTACGCGATCGCGGACGTTGCCGGACAACCGGCGTTCACGCACGTTTCCTGGGAGGACTATCGCCGGCTCAAAACCATTCTCGGCGGCGGCGACCGCAGACGCGACGACCGTGTCCTAGCTTATGCCGTGTTTACGGAACCGCAAGTCGGCCGCGTGGGCATGACGATCGAGGACGCCCGGCGCAGCGGCTTGGACGCGCGGTCGGTCGAGCTCCCCGTTACCCACATCGCGCGGGCCATCGAGTGGGGTCACGACCTTGGCTTCTATCGCCTCGTCGTCGAAGCCAAGACCGATCGCATCCTTGGAGCGACGCTCGTAGGATACGAAGCCGCCGAAATCGTTCACGTGATCCTCGCGCACATGGAGGCCCGCTCTACCTGGCGCATTCTGGAGCGCTCCGTCCACATCCACCCCACGTATTGTGAGGCCTTACCGAGCCTCGCGCGCCTGCTCCTCGAGACCTGAGGGCGGCATCCCGCAACGGCGTTATCTAACGGGTTCGCCCGAACTGAGCGCGCAGGTGCGAAAGCCCGCGGCGACGTCCGTGCGGTGCGGCTTGTAGAAGTTCCGCCAGGTGTTGCGAATGAGCCGTGCACGCGTGGTCCAGGCGCCGCCGCGCAGCACCTTGTGCGTGCCGAACCACGGCTGCGAATACTCCTTGTAGGGGTCCGCCACGAAGCCCGCGTAAGGCTCGAATGAGTCCGCCGTCCACTCCCAGACGTTGCCGACCATCTGCCGGCAGCGCCAGGGGCTGTCGCCCGCGCCGTACGCCCACACCGGGGCGACGTTGCCCCGTACTTGATCGAGGTTGGCATGCAGCAGGGTCGGGGCATCGTTGCCCCACGGGTAGCGCAGCTTCTCGCCGTCGGGAGTCAGCGACGCGGCGTACTCCCACTCCGCCTCCGTTGGCAGGCGGCGCCCCGCCCAACGGCAGTAGGCTTGCGCCTCGTGCCAACAGACGTGCACCACCGGCTCGTCGCCGCGCAGCGCGACCCAACGGTCGAAACGTCGCTGCTCCCAGCCTCCGCCTTCGCCACGCTGCCAGTACACGGGGTGCTCCGCGCCGCGCTCTGAGCGCCACGCCCAACCTTGCGCGCTCCACAACTCCCGGCGCGCGTATCCGCCTTCGGAGACGAAGCGAGCATAGGCCGCATTCGTCACCGGCGTCCGAGCGATCCGAAACGGCGCGACGACTACCGCGTGTGCCCACTTCTCGTTGTCGAACACGAAGCCGTCTTCCGCGTTCGCTCCTAGCATCAGGTGGCCGCCGGGGATGGCGACGTCGCTCTCCCCCAGCGCGTCGGCAGACGCTTCTTCAGCCGCAGCCGTGACAAACGACGGTGCGGGATAGCCGAGAAACTGCCGTGTGTAGAGCAGCGCTTCGGCGTGCATGTCTTCGTGGAAAGTCGCCAACATCCGGAAGTAGCGCGTTCCCTGAGCGTGCGGGCTGCGCTCCAGCATGGCGGCGACGCGTGCGAAGGTGGCCTCCATGTAATCCCGCGTTCCGCGACGATCGGGCAACGGCAGCGTCCAACGCGTGTCATGAGCCACCGCCGCCGAATCGTAGAGGCTATCCGTCCGCGCATCGAGCGGCTCCGCTCCATGGAGCCGGCGCAGGAGCCAGTACTCCTGGAACCACGCGATGTGGCCGATCTCCCAGAGCAGCGGATTCACGTTCTCGACGAGCGGCACGCGCAACAACTCGTCCGCCAAGTCCTCGATCAGAGCGTCCGTGCGCTGGCGAGCATTGGTGAGAGCTTCGACGGCTTGGGCGGGAGATTCAGCCCCTTGCGGCATAGGTTAGACTTCTCCTATGTTTTGCATGATTCACGCCCGACAAAGGCCACCCTCCCCGTGACCATCGCCATCGTCTCTCCAGCGCGCCGCGGCACGGTCAACGGCAACGCCGTCACGGCACGGCGCTGGGCTCGACTGCTGCGATCGCTCGGCCACCGCGTGCGCCTGCAGGAGCAGTACGACGGACGCTCCTGCGATGCGTTGATCGCCCTGCACGCACGGCGCAGCGCCGCCTCCGCCGCACGCTTCCACCGCCTCTATCCCGAACGCCCGCTCATCGTCGCGCTTACCGGCACCGACCTCTATCACGACATCGGGCGCAGCGCCGCGGCTCGCCGGTCGCTCGAGCTGGCGACGCGGCTGGTGCTCCTCCAGCCGGAAGGCATCCGCGAACTCCCCGCCCACCTGCGGCGCAAAGCGCGCGCGATCATCCAATCGGCCGCCGCGCCGCCGCATGCGGTGCGGCCTAGCGCGAGCGAAGACTTTCGGGTGCTGGTCCTGGGCAATCTGAGAGCGGTCAAGGACCCTTTCCGCGCCGCGATGGCGGCGCGGCTGCTGCCGGAAGACTCCCGCATCACGGTGCTGCACGCGGGCCGCGCGCTCGAGCCGCGCTACGAACAGCGCGCGCACCGAGAGATGGCGCGCAATCCTCGCTACCGGTGGTTGGGCGAAGTGAGCCATGCGCGGGCGCAGCGGCTCTTGGCGGCATCCCGCCTGCTGGTGGTCAGCTCCCGGAGCGAAGGAGGCGCAAACGTCGTCTCGGAGGCCCTGGCGGCGGGCATACCGGTCCTTGGTTCCGACATCGGGGGGACGCGCGGCGTCTTGGGGGCGGACTATCCTGGCCTCTATCCCACGGGCGACACGCGCAGTCTAGCGGGCTTGCTCGAGCGCGCCGAGCGCGACCGCGCGTTCTACAGCGTCCTGCGGCGCTGGTGCCGGCATCTCGCGCCACTGGTGCGTCCAACGCAGGAACGCAAAGCCTGGCAGAGGCTCATCGCCGAGGTACACCTAAAGGCTCACTCATGAAGATCACGAGTATCGAGACGACCGTCCTCAGCATCCCATACACGAACGGCGGCCCGCCCACTGCATTCGTCGGCGGAAGCGCGTGGACGTCGCTCCAGATGCTGCTCGTCCGCGTCGATACCGACGCCGGCATCAGCGGGTGGGGCGAGCCTTTCGGCCACAATGCCTGTGCGGCCCTCAAGGCGACCATCGACACGATGATCGCCCCGCTATGCATCGGCCGCGAAGCCGGCAACATCGGCGAGCTGATGACTGCGCTGCAACATAGCCTTCACCTTTTCGGGCGCAGCGGTCTCGTGTCGTACGGGCTCTCGGCCATCGACATCGCACTTTGGGACATCGCCGGCAAACAAGCCGGTCTGCCGCTCTACCGTCTGCTGGGCGGAGCGGGGCGCACGCACGTACCTGCCTACGCGAGCCTGCTGCGCTACGGCGATCCCCACCTGGCGGCCCGCAACGTTGCGGATGCCCTCAGCCGCGGCTATCGCGCCATCAAGCTGCACGAAATCGCCGAGCCCAACGTGCGGGCTGCGCGCGAAGCTGCCGGCTCAGACATTGCACTCATGCTGGATACAAACTGCCCGTGGTCGCCTGGGCAGGCACGAACGATGTCCGAGCGTCTCGCGCCATACGACCTCGAATGGCTCGAAGAGCCGCTCTTTCCACCCGAAGACTTCGCCGCGCTCGCCGACCTTCGCGCCTACGCGCCGATGAAGATCGCCGCTGGAGAGAACGCGTCGTGGGTGGGCGAGTTCAAGCGCATGTTCGACGCCGAAGCCGTCGACATCGCACAGCCGAGCGTGACGAAGGTGGGCGGGGTAAGCGAAACCCGTAAGGTCTTAGCGCTGGCCGAGGCCTACAATGTCGCCGTCGTGCCGCATTGCGCATACTTCGGCCCCGGCTTTCTCGCTACGCTTCACATTACGGCGACGCTTCCCAGCGAGACGGTCTTCGAACGCCTCTACATGGACCTCGAGGCTAGCCCATACGGAGAGGCGACCGACGCGGTAGACGGGCTCATTACGGTGCCGCAAGGTCCGGGGCTGGGTCACGATCCCGATCCTCGCGTTATCGAGCGCTATCGCACGCATCAGGCAACGCCGGTCACCGCGCCGTAAACAGCCCACGCGTCAGCATCGCGGCACTACGCGCCTTACGTCGATCATCCAATCCCCGCCACGCAGCGTTAGGGAGTGCATGGAGGTTGATCGATGAATACACGCATTGCACCAATCCTAACACTTGCACTCGCGATGAGCGCCATTGGATCCGCACAGGCGCAGACGGCGCAGACGCAGCCCGCGACGGACTGTAGCGCAAACGCGCTGCACGCGATCGTCGAGCAGGGAAACATGATGGCCGCCGATCAGAAGACGAGCGGCGACGTCGATCATGACGCGATGATGATGATGGCCGCGCACAACAAAGCTGCCTCGGACCTGGCGGAGTTCGAGATGCGATGCGGCAAGTCTCAGAAGGCCAAGGACGCAGCGAAGCAGGCCTACGATTCGAATCGCGAGCAGATGACCATGCTTCAGAAGCTGCTCGAAACCGGTCCGTAAGGCAGACGTCCCAAGACGGGCGATGACGCGATCAGCGACGCCACCAGGGCCCGGCGACGGTCCGCCGTACCGCGCCTTCTCGACGAGCCGC
>SCQY01000062.1 GCA_004298665.1 bacterium
CGTGACGGCAAACCGCCTACTCGGCGTGTAAGGCGACGATCGGATCGAGCCGCGCCGCCTTGAGCGCGGGATAGTAGCCGAAGAAGACGCCGATCACTGCCGAGAACGCCAAGGCTCCAAACAGCGTCGGCAGCGAGATGATGTAGGGGAATCTTCCGATCGTGCTTGCGGCCCCTGCACCCGCGAGACCCAGTATCATGCCGATGGCTCCTCCCAGCAATGAGAGGATCGTCGCCTCGACGAGAAATTGCGTAAGGATCGCGCCGCCGCGCGCACCGACGGCCATGCGTAGACCGATTTCGCGCGTTCGCTCGCTGACCGAGACTAGCATGATGTTCATGATGCCGATGCCGCCGACCACCAACGATACGGCGGCGATCGAGGCGAGCAGGATCTGCAAAACGGTAGCCGCCGTTGCGGCGGCGTTGGCGACATCGGCCAAGTTGTGGACGTCGAAATCATCAGGCGCCGGCGGAATGATGCGATGGCGTTGCTGGAGCAGCGCGGTGATCTCGCCGAGCACGGATTTGATGTTTCCCGAGGCGTCGGAGGAGACGAGCAGCGCATTGACGGCGCTGCTGCTCACCACGTTTGCGGTGAGGCGTTGCATGAGCGCCGTGTAGGGAACCACGATCGTATCGTCTTGATCCATTCCCATGGCGTTCTGACCGCGGCGCTTGAGCACACCCACAACTTGGAAGGGCACGTTACGGATGCGGATCGTCTTCCCGAGCGGCGAGTCGCTTGAGGGGAAGAGGTTGTGCGCGACCGTGGCGCCGATGACGCAGACCTTGGCGCTGGTCGCGACGTCGGCGTCGTTGAAGAAGCTGCCGCTCTCTAGAAACCAATTGCGGATGAAGAGATAGGTTGGGGCGGCACCCACCACGGAGGTCTGCCAGTTAGCGAAGTCGGAGACGACTTGCGCGCGCAGGTTGACCATCGGTGAGGCCGAGGTGACGTGAGGCAGGCTCGCCACCGCCAGGCCGTCGGCGACGTTGAGCGTTGCTGCGCCGCCAAGGCCCGTTCTCGCACCTTGGTTCTGTAAGCTTCCGGGCACCACGATGATCACGTTACTGCCAAGGCTTGCGATTTGGCGATCGACCGCGGCGCGTGCCCCCGCTCCGATGGCGACGGTAATAATGACGGCGGCGACGCCGATGATCACGCCGAGGATCGTGAGCAGCGAGCGCTCCTTGTTGCGCACGAGGGCATCGAAGGCGATGCGGATGGCGGGGAGGAGCAGGCTCATGGCGTGGCAAGCGTCTGCGCGGTGGGGGTGTCCGAAGCAATCCGGCCGTCGAGGAAACGTACAAGGCGCCGCGCGTAGGCGGCAACGTGCGGCTCATGGGTCACCATCAAGATGGTGACGTGCCGCTCCTGCTGGATGCGCGAGAAGAGTTCCATGATCTCGACGGAGGTCTTGGAGTCTAGAGCTCCGGTCGGTTCGTCGGCCAAGATGAGGATCGGGGAGTTCACCAGTGCCCGGGCGATCGCCACGCGTTGCTGCTGACCGCCGGACAGCTGGCTGGGGAGCTGTTGGGCCGTGCGCGCCAGGAGGCCGACTTCTTCGAGCGCGCGCAGCGCAATTTGGCGGCGCTCGCGTTCTCCGATGCCGGCGTAGATCATCGGGAGCTCTACATTGTCGCGCGCTGAAGTGCGCGAGAGCAAGTTATAAGATTGGAAGACAAAGCCCAGCTTGTTGCGGCGTATGTCGGCCAGTTGATCGCCGCTGAGTTCCGCTACGTCGTGCCCTTCGAGCTCGTAACGTCCGGAGGTGGCACGATCGAGGCAGCCGATGATGTTCATGAACGTCGATTTTCCCGAACCCGACGGCCCCATCACGGCGACGAACTCGCCAGGCTCGATCGTGAGACTGACCCGATCGAGCGCGACAACCGGTGCGCTATCGGGGTTGAATACCTTACTCAGCTCGATCGCACGAACGATTGCCGTCACGATCCCGGCCCTCCGCTGTTGTCGGCGATAACAACGAGCGCGCCTTCGCTCAGCGACTCGCCGCGCGGTATAATTGCCGCGACGGTGCCGTCGACCCCTAGAACCTCAACGTCGACGTCTTCGATGTTTCGCCCGCGCAGTACCCACGCTGAGGCGAGGCTTCCGGGCGAGGCCGTCAGTGTGGTTGCTCCTGTCCTTCCCCATGCCGATCCGGATGGCTGGCCGCCGGCAGGCTGGGACGGTTTGGCGACGTGATAAGCTTTCGCGACGTCGCCGGAGGGCGCCCAGCGCAAGGCGGAGAGCGGGAGCGTCAACGCGTGGTCGAAACGGGCGATGCGGATCTTCGCATTGGCCGTCATCCCCGGCCGAAGACTGCCGTCGGCATTGTCGACGTAGATGACGGCTGTATACGTGGTGACGTTCTGCGTGACGGTGGGATTCTGGCGCACTTGTGAGACGCGGCCAGTGAAGGTGCGATGCGGATACGCCAAGACGGTGAGCTCCACGGATTGACCTTCCTTCACGCTGCCGACGTCGGGCTCGCCTACGGCGACGTCGACCTCCATCTTGCGCAGGTCGGTGGCGATGGTGAACAGCGTAGGCGACTGGAACGCCGCAGCCACCGTCTGCCCGACGGAGATGTTACGCGCCACGACCGTACCGTCGACCGGTGAGGTGATGACGGCGTGGGAGAGATTGAGCTCCGCCTGGCGCACGGCGGCGCGGACGGCGTCCGCATTCGCGTGGGCCGCGGCGTAGCTGGAGGCGGCGCTGCGCGATTGCGCGAGGCTGCTGGAGGCGATGTGGGCCTGCTGCCCTGCCTGTGCCATGGCGCTCGTGGTCTGCGCCCCGGCGGCCTCGAGATCGTAGCGTGCCTGGCGTGCGGTGGCTTCCGCGTCGTCGAGCGCCGCACGGTCGGCATCGAGATTGGCGATGTCGGCATCGACGACGCTCTGGGCGACGTATCCCTGCGCGAGAAGCTGCCGATCGCGCCGCAGCGTGAGCTGCGCAAGGCTCAGCGCGCTGGCCTGTTTGGCGACCATGGCATCGACGGAGCGCAGCCGGGCCCTGGCGGCAGCAGCGTTACTGGCTGCCGAGACGCTCCCCGCCTCGGCACTGTTGTGCCCAAGCGCGGAGGCCTGGGCGCTCTCGCGCGATGCCGCTAGCGTAGCGGCTGCGGCCTGCTCCTGTGCCTGCGCCTGCGCCGCGCTCGCACGTGATTGGGCCAGGGCGGCCTCGAACGGCGTGCGATCGAGGATGGTCAACACTTGGCCGCGCCGGACAATGCTGTTGAAGTCGACGCGGATCTCCTGAATCGTGCCGGAGACCTGCGAGCCGACGATGATGGTGTCGCGCGGATTCACGGTACCGGAGGCCGTAACGCTCTGGACGAGCGAGCCGCGCGTCACTGCTGCCGTCTGCACGCTGACGTGACGTGAGGCACATGCCGTCGCGCTCAGAACGAGCGAGAGCATGAGCATGGAGGCAAGTGAACGACAGGGAGCGCGCGGTGCCGGCATGGCCAATGCATACGCTTCGACCGGGAAGCGCGCGCGAACGGCGACGGAAGGCGAGGGGAAGGAGACGGCAACTAGCGTGCGGCGGAGGCGCTCACTCTGTTGTCAGCCGCTTGTTCGAGCGTGCGCGGCCACGTGCTCGGGAGATCCGCAGCGACGAGCGCGTCGAGCAGGCGGCGCCGCTCCGGGAGCGTTGCTGTCTCGTCGGCAACCAGCTCGTGGAGGCCGCGGTAGTACCCGGACGTGGGCGTGGGCAGCCGTGCCCTGCCTTCCCATTGGCGCCAGAGGTCGCGGAGCATGAGGTGTTCCACGCTCGTGAGCGCGATTAGCTCGCGATACGGGCTCGGGATGAGCGTTATCCGTTCGCTTGTACCGCTGCGTGCCACGCGCAGCGAGACGGCGAGCGAGAGCCCGTGGATGATCTCGGGCCAACGGCCCCCGCAGGTGGCCATCACGCAGACGATGTCGCCGAGGTAGCCGGCGATCCAGAGTGCGGTGAAGCCGCTGGCGCCCGCCACGCCGAACTCGTGCAGTGCCTCGCCCAGTGCACATGCTTGGTCGGGCGGCGGAACGACGCCGCTGTCCTGCCACGAGAGGAGCTGGTCGAGCGTCGGCGGGACGATCGCGAGCCGCGCCAGCCTCGCGTGGAGCTTGCGCCAGGCGTAGGGGTCGCAGCTTTCAGTGAGCCACGCCTGCCAAAGCGGATCGACCGCCGGCGGAACGGCACTCCCTCTCCATTGCATTGGAGCCGCTTTCGTGATCCCAAGCACACTCCTCCCTGCGGCAAGGGTACCTGAGTCGTGAGACTTTCGCCCCTATGACAGCCGGCAGCGGTCTGTAACGGAATCGGGCAGGGGCGTGTTTCTCGGGTATGCAACGCACGAGCGGGGTGAGCAGGAGCGAGAGCGCGATGACGGCCGCGCTGGCCGCCGATCTCGACGGTGCATTCGAAGCATTGGTGGTCCGCTATCAGGATCGCCTCTTCGGCTGTGCGCTGCATCTCTTGGGCGATGCCGGAGCCGCAGAGGAGGCAGCGCAAGATGCCTTGGTGCGCGCCTATCGCGCCCTCGCGAGGTACGCGCCCGAGCGCGTGCGCGATCTGGCCCTGCGCCCCTGGCTCTATCGCATCTTGCTGAACGTGGTACGCAACCGGGTGCGCGGCAAGCGCCTGGTCTTCACGCCCCTGCTGCGCCCCGATGGGACGCCGCTCGAGCTTGCGGATCAGCCGTCGGGGCGCCCCGAGGAGATCGTCGAGCGCGCTGATGCGGCATCTTCCTTGGCCGCGGCCGTCGCGGCTCTCCCAGACCGCCTGCGCACCCCGCTGATGCTGCGGCACATCGATGGCCTTCCGTACGCGGAGATTGCCGCAATCCTCCGGCAGCCCGTGGGAACCGTCAAAGTCTACGTGCACCGCGGCGTGAGCAGATTGCGCGAGGTGCTGGGCCCCATGGAGGCATCGTGAGATGAAGGAGAACATCGTGTTGGAGCTGGCGAGTCTTCGCGGGCGCAAGGCGCCGGCGACCCTTCTGCCGAGCGTGCTCGAGCGCGTTGGTCTTGCAGACGGCTACTGGCGAGTGGAGAGCCCGGTCGGCCCGCTCTTCGTCGCCTTCAACGCGCGGGGCATCTGCGCCGTCGCGCGCGATCTGCGAGGCGCAGCAGCGTTCGAGCAAGCATACCGCGCGCGCTACAACCGCCGGATCTGCGCCGGCCGGCCTCCACGCGGCGCGCTGGAGGCAGTGACGCGCCGCCTGGCAGGGGACCATCGAGCTCGGCTGCGCCTCGATCTGCGCGGGTGCAGTGATTTCGAGCGCGCTGTCCTGGAGAAGACGCTGGAGATTCCGCGCGGCGAGGTGCGTCCCTACGGCTGGGTGGCGCGCGAGATCGGCCGCCCCAAGGCGGTGCGCGCCGTGGGCACGGCGCTGGGCGGAAATCCCGTGCCGCTGCTCATTCCCTGCCACCGTGTGGTGCGCGCCGACGGAGCCATCGGTGAGTATGCCTTGGGCGGCGCGGCCAAACGTGATCTCCTGCAAGGTGAAGGCGTCGACATCGCGCAGCTGGAGCATTTGGCCCGTTGCGGGCAGCGTTTCGTGGGCAGCGACACGACGCGCATTTACTGTCTGCCTACGTGCGGCAGCGCACGGCGCATCACCGGCCCTCACCGCGTCGAGTTTCCCAACGCCCGTGCCGCCGCGAGCGCGGGGTATCGGGCATGCAAACGCTGCCGCCCGGCGCCGCAGCCGTGAGCAGCGTTCCGCCGTTGACCCAACGCGTCGAGGCGCTGCCGTGGGAGCAGCTGGAGCGCGATCTCTGGTCGTTCGGCGCGGCCAAGACGCCGCCGCTGCTCACGCCGCAGGAGTGCGAGGAGCTGCGCTCGCTCTACGGGGA
>SCQY01000063.1 GCA_004298665.1 bacterium
CGGCATCATTCGCCAAGTTCATCTCGGCGAGCTCGACGCGGCAGGCGCCGGACGAGCGGTCGCCGTCGTCCTCCGCAGCGCCGGCCGCAGCTAACTCACCGCCCTCAAACGGCCGGATCGAAGCGGCCATCGATGGCCGTCCAGCCTCCGTCGGCGAAGATGACGGTGCCGGTTACGAAACTGGCGGCGTCCGAGGCCAGGAACGCGACCACCGCAGCCATCTCGTCGGGCTTGCCCCAACGCTTGAAGATACTCTTCTCGGCGTATGCCGCATACCAGTCCGGAGCGTTTTTGATCTGCGCGGTAAGCGGCGTCTCGATCGCGCCGGGAGCCACGGCGTTGACCCGCACGCCTTTCGCACCGAGCTCAGCGGCCAGCGTGCGCACGAGCTGCACCGTGCCCGCTTTCGTGGCCGCATAGACGCCCTGACCGGGCTCCGTGGTGATCGAGCGGATCGAGGAGAAAGCGATGATGCTCCCCTTTCCCTGCTCGGCCATCACACGGCCTGTGCTCTGCATCACGTGAATCGTCCCCTTGAGATTCACGGTGAGCACGCGGTCGATCTCCTCCGACGTGTAGTCGAGGAGCCGCTTGCGGACGTTGATGCTCGGTGTCGTCACGGCGACGTCGAGGCGCCCATGGCGCGCAACGATGCCGTCGACCAGTGCTCGTACCGCCGACCCGTCGACGATGTCGACGGCTGCGCTCTCCGCACCTCCGCCCGCGGCGACGATCGCCTTGGCCGTTGCCTCGGCCGACGCGAGGTTGGCGTCGGCGCAGACGACCTTCGCACCGCAGCCGGCGAGCGCACGGGCGCTGGCCTCGCCGATCCCGGATCCTGCGCCCACGACCAATGCAACGCGTTCGTTCAAACGAAACCGATCGAGAAAGCTCTCCGTCATCGCATTCCTCCACAGCATCGAGCGGGCGCAGCGAGCACCCGTCTCATTGTAACCGATCGCGGCTCAACGGTGTTCTCGATTCGACATGCACACGTCCGAACGATGCTCGTCTTGAACAAGTCGCAGACGATGGGCACGATCGAATGGATCCTGCTGCTCGCCCTCGCGACGATCTGGAGTGGATCCTTCTATCTCTTCAAAGTGCTGGTCGAGCACCTTCCACCGCTGACCGTCGTGCTGGGACGCGTGAGCTTCGCGGCTGTGGCCCTCGTCGCTATCGTCTACCTCAGCGGTCAGCGCATGCCAACCTCGCGGCGCGCCTGGGGGCCGTTCTTCGTCTTGGGCGCGCTGAACAACGTGATCCCATTCACGTTGATCGTCTGGGGCGAAACGCGCATCGCCAGCGGTCTTGCGGCCATCCTCAATGCCACCACGCCGCTGTTCACCATCCTGCTGGCGCACGTGATGACGCGCGAGGAACGGCTGACACCGCAGAAGATCGCGGGCGTCCTCCTCGGTCTCGCCGGCGTCGTCATACTGATAGGGCCGTCGGCCGTGCACGGACTGAGCCTGCGCAGCATCGCCCAACTCGCCATCGTGGGAGCCGCCGTCTCCTACGGCTTGGCCGGCATCTACGCCCGCCGTTTCAAAGAGACGCCGCCGCTCGTAACGGCCGCGGGCCAGGTCAGCGCCTCGACGCTCATGGCATTTCCGTTGGCGCTGCTGGTCGATCGCCCATGGACGCTGACCGCACCGAGCTGGGAAGTCTGGAGCGCTTTGCTCGCCCTCGCGGTGCTCTGTACGGCGATCGCCTACGTGATGTACTTCCGTATCCTGGCCGCAGCCGGCGCCACGAATGCCTCACTCGTGACGTTCTTGGTCCCGATCGGCGCGCTGGTGCTGGGCATCAGACTGCTCGGCGAACACCCCTCCCATGGCGACGTCATCGGTATGCTGATGGTCTTTGCCGGCCTAGCGGTGATCGACGGCCGCGTTTTGGCGCTGCTGGGCCGGCTGCGCGAGTTGCGAGAGCGGCGCGCCGCTTAGTTAGCCCAAACAGACCATTGCGAACAATTCGCGATGTGCTAGTGTGATGGGACGAGGCGCGCCGCGCGGTAGCAACCGCGGGAGGATATGACGATGCGCATGCTCCTCAAGGTTACCATCGATGTCGAAGCCGGTAATAACGCGATCAAGAGCGGCGAGCTCGCACGGATCATGCGTACGGCTCACGAGACGCTGAAACCGGAAGCCGCGTATTTTCTGCCGGACGGCGGAAAGCGAGCGGCGTTGTTCTTCTTCGACCTCGCCAGCCCGTCCGATATCCCAGCCGTGGTCGAACCGTTCTTCGTCGGCCTCAACGCTAGCGTGGAAGTCACGCCCGCGATGAACGCGCAAGACGTCATGAGCGGCATCGAGCGTTACGCGGCATCGTCTGGCGTACACGCATAAGCACGAAGCAGCAAGCAAGAAGCCCCGATCCCTTCCGGGACGGGGCTTTGACTTTGGAGCGGGAGACGAGGCTCGAACTCGCGACCCTCAGCTTGGGAAGCTGATGCTCTACCAACTGAGCTACTCCCGCATCGAGCCTCGTGGGTTCGCCGCCTCCGCCCCCCATCCTGCCTGCGCCCATGCTGCACGGGAGGGTGCCATTCGGGGATCCGAGAAGCGTTCCCGTCACCCCACACGGACTCGAGGGAGCGCATCTGTGGCCCAAGGGATCATCGCGGGACTCGTCGTTGCCGCCTTTCTCGTGGTGGCGGCCTATCGCCAGTCACGCGAGCGGCGCGTCTCGCCGGTAGGCATGTGGATCACGCCGGCCATTTTTCTGATTCTCACAGCGGCCATCCTCGCCGTCGACCATCTCTCTTCGCCGCTTGCCGTGGCCGCAGCAGCGCTTGCCGTTGCTGTGGGCGTTCCCATCGGCATCGCACAGGGCTCACACTGCACCGTCGAAGTCGATCGGAACGCCGCCCGCATTACCTACAAAGCGAATCCCGCCGCTATTGCGATCCTTCTCGCGGCGCTTGGCTTCCGCTTTGGCGTCAAGATGGCGACCGGATCGCTGGCCTCGCCGCATCCCTTGACGGCCTCAGCAGCGCTGCTCAGCACTCTGGCGTTCGCACTGGCCGTGGGGATGGTGATCGGCTTGCGCGTTCACCTGCAGCGCCGTTACAATGCCGCGGCGCTTCCCAGCGCATGAAGGAAAGCGAGATGGACGAGAACCACGCCGACGAGATGCTGCGCACGCTCGCGGCGAAGATCGGGCCGATCACGCTCAACGTCCGCGCGGACAACGGCAACGTTACCGCGGAGTGGTACGACTACGGTAATGTCTACGGCTGCTACCGGAGCGCCGAAGGGAAGACGCTTGACGAAGCGTTGGCCGCTGCCGTCATGGAGATCCAAGCAGCGCGCGGCTAGCGCTCACAACGCAGCGAGTACCGCATCCACGGTATTGGTCGAGAGCAGCAGCTGCTTGGCCAAGCGCCCCTTGCGATCGAGCAGGAAGATCACCGTGCTGTGCACGTCCGGTATGCCCTTCTCGTCTATCTGCGTGACGACGCCGAAGGCGCGCATGAGGCGCGCCACGTCGCCGGGCGCTCCGCTGGCCAACCGCCAACGCCTGACGTCCGCCCCCATCACATGAGCTTGGCGCGCCATGACGAACGGCGTGTCGTAGCGCGGGTCCAGCGTCACGGTCAGCAGCAGCGCATCGCTGCGCGCCGGCAGGCGCCGCTGCAGTTGCGCGAACGCGGCGTCGGCCAGCGGACAGGCGTCGCTGCAGCGGGTGGCAACGAACGTCATGACGACCGGCCGCCCGTGGAGCGACGCCAGCGTGAAGCGCTGACCACCCTGATCGATCAGCGGGAGAGCGTCTGCGGCGGAGGGTGACAACGCCGCCGCCGGCGCCGCCAGCGTTGCGGCAGCGACTAGGACGAGGAGCGCGAGGAATCGTCTCATCGCTCTTCTCATATGGCAGGGAGGTGAGGAAACGCTGAAAGCGTGCGGGCCCATCCACGCGAATCGCTTCAGCCATTTTTCAGTCGAACGCCATACCGTCGTGGCAACGATCCGAACCAAACCCAAAGGAGCAGCCATGTCGGTTTTCGCACTCGCCAGAACGGGTATCCCCGTCATCGCGTTCGCCGCCGTTGCGGCGCTTGCCGCCTGCGGCGGAGGCAGCGGGGGCGGCGGGGGCGGCGGAACCGCCTACACCCCTCCGTCGAACAACCCACCCGCAACCAATCCGCCCGTTTCGACCCAGCAAGTCGTCTCGATGGCCCTGCCGCAGAGCACAATCGGCCAAGAGACCGATCCAACCTGGGGTCTCGTCGGCGGCTTCACGCAGACCACGGGCTCCCAGGTACTGGCCTTCGCGCCCGGCTCGCAAGTCATGCTGAAGAACCTCGCATCCAGCACGCAGCACACGCTCAACGTCATCGCTAGCGGCGTCATGCCGGGGATGGCCTTCCCCAGCGTAACGCTGTCAACCAGTGCCGCTGGAGGATCGACCATCGGTTCGGGCTTCGCTAGCGGCGCACTAAACGGCGGACAGCTCGCAGGGCCGTTCACGCTCGCGCAAGGGACATACTACGTGGGGTGCGCCTTCCACTACCTCACCAACACTATGCGCGATGTGCTGATCGTCCAAGCCAACGCTACGCCTGGCCCGCAAGCGACGCCTCCACCCTCCGGTAGCGGGAATCCCTGCCCTGGCGGCTACTGCTAGCGATCGCCGCGTGTGACGCGTCGGGAGCCCCCGCGTCGTACGGGGGCTCCACTCGCTCGTGCGACTTGCAAGCGCGCGTGGTCACCCGGTCCACGCGGCGTCGTTCGCACGCCGAGACAGTACCGCGGGTCTCCTGGGTCTAGACGCGCTACTGCAAAGTGCCGCGAAGGAATGGCCGCGTCGTCGGGGCACGCGAACCGCCGGCCGGTTCGATCGTCACCGCGATCACCAGACCTTTCTCGGGCGACGCGTGCATCGCCACGTGCGCCGTGCCTTGGCTCCCCACGGTGAACGTGGGCCCGGGCGCCGGCTCCGCCCCGGGAGCGATCGACCACAGTTGGTAGACCTCACCCGCGGGAAGCACCGCAAGATGCGCTACATCCACGGTCATCGCGTCGCCGCCGGCGGTACGCACGACTCCGGAGGCCTGCGTGGTTGCACTCTGCAGCTCGATCGCTACCGGCCCCTCGACCGGCGGATGCGGGCGCAGCAGCATGGCAAAGGCGATCAGTACCACGACTGCCGCCGCGACGGCGCTCCAACGCGCCACGCTGGACTTGGCGCTGCGGCGCCGTGGGGCCGCTGCGACGGCCGCCAGCAAGCGCTGCTTCAGCTCCTGCGGCGGTACCTGTGCGGCGCTCCGGGCAATCATCGCCGTACCGACCTGCGCCAGCGCCACTTCTTCGCGGCACGCATCGCACTCGTGCAGATGCGCCTCGATCGCGCGCGCCTCCGCGCAGTCCGCGAGGTTCGTCTCCAGTGCCCCTAGCGTGTAGAGCATCGCAAGATCGCGCAACTCGTCGTGGCTGTGGATCGCGCTCATCGCGTCACCACTTCCTGCAGGGTGCCGCGCAGGCGCTGCAGCCCCGCGCGTATGCGGGTCTTCACGGTGCCAAGCGGCGTATCGAGCCGCTCCGCAACCTCCCGATAGGTCAGGCCTCCGAAGTAGGCCTGCTCGATTGCCACGCGCTCCGCCTCCGGCAGACTCGCGACCGCACGCACGATGATCTCGCGGTCGACATCGGCGAAGACCGTCTCCTCGAGCTCTCCCGTGGCGGCGAGCGTGGGCGGTATCTCCGGCTCGCGCAGCCGCACGGCGCTCGAGCGTACGACATCCAACGAGGCGTTGCGCGCGACGCGCGCTACCCACGCACCGAAACTCCCGCCGGTGAAAAGCTGTGGCCTGCTCCAGATTTTGAGGAAGACGCTCTGGGTCACGTCCTGCGCCTGTTCGGGACTGCGCAGGATGCGCCGCGCCACGCCATAGACCAGGTCTCCGTAGCGGTCGTAGAGCGCGGAAAACGCAGCCGCGTCGCCGGATGCGACGCGTCCCAGCAAACTTTCGTCAACGCTCCGTGACATCGTACACTCGCCATTCGGATGGGCTCTCCTACCCCCCTTCATACGGGCAACCGGACGCCTTGGATGGCCTGAAGGAGAGGTCTACCCGCGCGAGCCTGCTAGGCCGTGGCGAGCAGATGGAGCTCTCGCCCCACGCGTTCGAAGATATCCAAGGCCTTCTCGAGCTGCGGGCGCTGCAGCGCCGCCGACATCTGCACGCGGATGCGCGCCGTCCCCTCCGGCACCACCGGGTACCCGAAGCCGGTAACGAAGAGCCCCTGTTGCAGCAGCCGCTCGCTCATCGCAATGGCGAAGGCGGTCTCCCCCACGATAATGGGGATGATCGCCGCCTCGCCGTCGAGCGGGCGATAGCCGATGGCGCGCAGACGCTCCCGGAACCAGCGCGTATTCTCGCGCAGCGCGGCAACCAGCTCGGGGCGGCTCTCCAGCGTGCGAAGCGCCTCGAGGGCGCTGCCGGCAACCGTGCACGGCAAAGCATTCGAGAAGAGCTGCGGACGGGAGCGCTGGACCAGCATGTCGATCAGGCTCGCCGAGCCGCAGACGAAACCGCCTGCCGCGCCGCCCAGCGCCTTGCCAAGCGTCCCCGTGAGAATATCGACGCGTCCCTCCAGACCGAAGTGTTCGATCGTGCCGCGCCCCATCTTGCCCGTCACGCCGGTACCGTGGCTATCGTCAACGATCGTGACGGCGTTGTAGCGCTCGGCAAGCTCCACGATCTGCGGAAGTCTCGCGAGATCGCCCTCCATCGAAAAGACGCCGTCGGTAACGATGAACTTCGTCATCTCGCGCGGCAGTGCGGCGAGTTGCGCCTCGAGATCCGCCATGTCGCTGTGCTTGTAGCGCAGCCGCTTCGCTTGAGTTGCCAAGCGGCAGCCATCGATGATCGAAGCATGGTTCAGCTCGTCGGAGACGATCGCCGTCCCTTCCACGGCGACCGTGGGAATGAGCCCGGTGTTGGCGTTCCAGCACGAGACGTACGTGAGCGCCGCCTCGAAACTGAAGGCGCGCGCCAATTCCTCCTCGAGCTCGCGATGAATGTCGAACGTACCGCAGATGAAGCGTACGCTGGCCGTACCGGCGCCGTACTTGCGCAGCGCGGCAACCCCCGCCTCGATGACCTTGGGATCGTCGGCAAGGCCCAGGTAGTTGTTGCTGGAGAGGACCAGCACTTCGCCGGCCTCCTCCATGCGAACTTGAGCCGCCATCGGCGTTGTCAAGTGGCGCAGCCGCTTGTACGTGCCGGCGCTTTTCAAAGCCTCCAACTCGCCGGCTAACGCCTGTTCAAACGTTGCGTTCATCGCCCTTCCCCCTGCACGTCCAGCACGATCTTCGCCGCCTTCCCTTGCTGCATGAGCGCGAAGGCCTCCTCGAACTGCGCAAGTGGCAGCACGTGCGTGATGATGGGCGTCAAATCGATACGCCCGCTCTTGACCAGCGCCTGCGTCTGGTACCACGTCTCGAACATCTTGCGGCCGTTGATGCCGAGCACGGTCAAGCCTTTGAAGATGATGCGCTCGGCGAGGTTGAGCTGCACGTCATCGGACGGGATGCCCAAGAGCGCCGCGCGCCCGCCGTTGCGGACGGCTGCCAAGCCGAGGTTGATGGCCTGTCCGCTGCCGCTCATCTCCAGCAGCACGTCCGCGCCGTCGCCGTTGGTCAGCGCGAAGACGCGCTCCACGACCTGCGGGTCGCGCGCGTCGAAGACGGCGTCGGCTCCCAGGCGCTGGGCGAGCGCAAGCTTCTCCGCGTTGACGTCGATGGCGATCACGGCGGCGGCGCCGGCGGCGCGCGCCACGGGAATAGCCATCAGCCCGATCGACCCCACGCCCGTGATGACCACCATCTTCCCGCTGACCCCAGCCTCCATCACGGTATGCACGGCATTGCCGAGGGGATCGAAGACGGCGGCGAACTCGTCGGGAATTGCCGGGTCGAGTTTCCAGACGTTGAATTCCGGCATCGCCAGATATTCGGCGAAGGCGCCGTCACGATCGACGCCGATGATCTGTACGTGTTCGCAGATGTGCGCTTGCCCGGTGCGGCACTGGAAGCAATAGTTGCACGAGATGTGACCCTCGGCGGAGACGCGGTCGCCCGGCTGCACGGAACGCACGCCCTGTCCGACGGCCGCCACCACACCCATGAATTCATGCCCTACCACGAGCGGAGGAACGACGCGGCGCTGCGCCCATGCATCCCAGCGGTAGATGTGCTGGTCGGTGCCGCAGACGCCGGCTTTACGAACGGCGATCAAGACGTCCGTTGGGCCGATCTTCGGGACAGGAACCTCGCGCAAGGCCATCCCGGGTGCGGCCGTAGCCTTGACGAGGGCGCGCATAGTCGAACCCACGGAGGGAATCCGCGGTAGTAGCGTGGGAGATGTGCTCATCGCCCGCCGCTTTTCGCGATCCGCTACGGTTGCCCCTCGGAAGCCTCGGCGTCACCGGCGATACGATCGGCCAGCGAGCGCAGGCGCTGCGCGGCGCGCTGGATGGCGCGGACGTACGTCAACCGCTCGTCGCCTTCCGCGAGCGACTGCTCCAAGAGCTCCGCGAACCCGCCGATCGAAGTAATCGGACTGCGAATGTCGTGGGCGATTCGAGCGAGGTACTCGCTCATCTCGTTGTCATGCATAGAGATTCGACCATCCCAGAATCAGCAGGCGCACCGCTACCGAGGCCAGTGCCAGCGCGAGGATGCGCGTGATCGCCCGGCCGGGGAGATGCGTCGAGAGGCGCGCACCCAGCGGAGCACCGATGACGGCCCCGACGGCGACGAGGATCGTGAGCCACCCTTCACCCGCGAAGTCGCCGTGGGCGAGATGGACGATCGTCGCGACGAGCGCAGTTACGGCAAGCACCGCATGCGACGTAGCCGTAGCCACGTGTTCGGGAAAGCCGAGCACGGTAACCATGAAGGGCACGTGGACGATACCGCCTCCGATGCCGAGCACGCTGGAGAGCGCTCCCACGCCGGCGCTCCCCGCGACGCCCAGCTTGAGGTCGAACGACCATTCGTAGCGATTGCCAAGACGATCGACGAGCACGCGCCGTGCGCTGCCTCGGCCGCTTCCCGCGCGGCGCGCTGGACGCGCGAAGAGTACGATTGCCACACCCAGCAGCACGACACCGAATGCGAAGTCAAAGGCGGCGCGCGGGACGTACGCTGAAAGCCACGCGCCCACGATCGCCCCAGGGATCGCCGCGGCGGCGAAGATCGGGAAGCTGCGCAGATCCACGCGTTGCTGGCGCGCGTAGCTCAGTCCGCCGGCAGTGGCGTTTGCCGCCACCACGGCCAGCGAGAATGCGGTCACGGTGCGCGTCGCCCAACTCGGTTCAGCCAGCGCCAGGATCGGAACCAGGAGAAAGCCGCCGCCCGCTCCTACCAACGTCCCCAAGACGCCGACGAAGAGCCCAATGAGCACGGCCACGGCGTAGATCACGCGGCAACCGGCCAACGGCAGATGAAGGTCGAGCCGTGGCCGAGCTCGGATTCGGCTTCCACGCTCCCATGGTGCGCCTCGATCAGGTGCTTGACGATCGCCAGCCCTAAACCCGTTCCGCTGACGCCGCGCCGCCGCGAGCGGTCGACGACGTAGAAGCGCTCGAACACATGCGGCAGATCGCCATAAGGAATGCCGGCGCCCGTGTCGCGCACGGTGAGCCGCGCCTCTCCCTGGCGGCACTCGGCGCCGACTTCGATATGCCCGCCTGCCGGCGTGTAGCGCAACGCGTTATCGATCAAGTTTACCAGCACTTGTGCCAAGCGATCGCGATCGCCGCTCGCGAAAACGTGCGGGGCAGATTCCACGCGCACCGTGATGTTCTGCTCCTGCGCGCGCCGCTCGAAGCGTTTGACCACTTCCCGCGCGATGAGCGCCAGGTCGACGTCGTCCATCCGCAGGACCATGCGGCCGGACTCCGCACGCGCCAACTCCAGCAGATCCTCCGTGAGGGCGATCATGCGCTCGACTTCCTGCGCCATTTGAGGCAGGAACATCGCGCGCGCTTCCTCGTCATCGCTTTCCAAGAGCGTCTCGACGGCCAGCTTGAGCGAAGCCAGCGGCGTGCGCAGCTCGTGCGAAACGTTGGCGACGAACTCTCGGCGCACGCGCTCCAGCCGTACCAGACGCGTCTCGTCGCGTACCAGGACGATCGCCTCGCCGCCGGCGACGGGAAAAGCGAGGGTTGCCAACGTGCGCTCGAGCGGCAGCTCACGGAAGACGACTTCGGTCTCTACCACCTCACCATCCAATGCGCGGTGCACGATGCGGTCGAACTCGTAGGAATGCACCAGCTCGATCAGCGCGCGCCCGGGCGCCAACTGCGCGGGAACTCCCATGACCTCCGTAGCAGCGGCATTGGCGCGCACGACGCGCCCGGCGCGATCGACGAGCAACGCCGCAACAGGCAGACGCGCCAACAGCTCCTGCAGACGTGCGTCCGCCGCTTCAGCCTCCGCCGCAAACGACCCTGCGGATTTCTCCGCATCGGTGGACGCATTCGCCGTGAGCGAGCGGCGTCCGATGCCCCAGCCGGCGGCGATACCGGCCAGCGCAAACGCGGCCGCTATTGCCACCACGGCTCCCGGCTCGACGGCGATCACGCCCTGAACACGTATCCGCGCCCACGCACGGTGACGATGCGCTCGGGGTGGTATGGATCGCGCTCGATCTTCTCACGCAGCCAGCGCACGTGAACGTTGATGGTCTGCTGCTCCCCTTCGAAATCGTATCCCCAGACTTTGTCGAGCAGCGTCTGACGCGTCACGACGCGCCCTTCGTTCTCCATCAGAAGCTGCAGGAGCCTGAACTCCTTGGGAGCAAGGGCCACGTCCTCGCCGCGCACGAGGAGCTGACCGCGCTCGGGATCCAATCGCACGTCACCGAACTCCAACGCCCGCTCGCGCGGCTGGCTGTTGGAGTCATTGCGCCGCAGCCGTGCCTTGACGCGAGCCAAAAATTCGTGGAGTGAGAACGGTTTGGTGACGTAGTCGTCGGCACCGAGCTCGAGGGCGAGAACCTTGTCCATCTCCTGGTCTTTGGCGGTGAGCATGATGATCGGGACATCGGAACTGCGCCTGATCTGCTTGCAGGCCTCGACACCGTCCATGAACGGGAGCATGATGTCGAGCACCACCAGATCGGGGCGTTCGGATGCAACCATCGAGACGGCGCTGCGGCCATCGCCGGCGACGCAGACGCTATAGCCGTTGCGCTCTAGATTGAACCGCAACGTCCGAACGATCGAGACCTCGTCGTCGACCACGAGGATCTTACGCTTCGTCTCCTCCATCCCGCGCCTGGTTCCGCCATAGGGAGGTCAATATCCCGCAACGGCGCGCTGATCGGCGTCGCGTTCCACCTGGAGGGCGCGCACGGTCACCCGCATGCCCAGCGCGGCTGCCAGCAGATCCGACTTCCCGTTCACGGCGGCAAGCTCGGCATCGATCTCCTGGGCGGCCTCCGCCTCGAGCTCGAGGGTACCGCCGCGAGTTGCCGCCCGCACGGCGCCGACGACGCCGAGCTTGCGCGCGTCCAAAGCATCGGCCACGCGCAGGATTCCGGCTAACTTCGCTACCCGCTCGCGCGCTTCAGGGGAAAGCAAGGCGAACTCCGGATGGCGCTCTTTGGGCATGGAGCGGCGGTGGTAACGCGCCACGGCCGAGACGATGATCAGCTCTCCGGGCGTCCAGCCGCGCAGATCCGCATTGCGGATGAGGTACGAGGAGTGCTTGTGGTGCGAGGAGGCCGCCACGTAGTGCCCGATGTCGTGCAGCATCGCCGCGGCATAGAGAATGTCGCGGTCCGCTGCGCCGAGGCTATGAAGCGCGCCGGTCTGATCGAACAGCGAGAGCGCCAGCGAGAGCACGGTTCGTTCGTGCTCGCCCCCGGCGCCGAAGCGTACCGCGTACTCCTGAACGGCCTCCGTCCGTACCGCATGCGGGTCGCCGGACTGCGAGGCCCGTTCCAAACGCTCGTCGAGGAATTCGGCCACCAATCCTTCGCGCAACGCGCGATCGCAGACCACCAGCGCGGTGCGTCCAAGCAGGTCGAGCGCTCCGATCAGCACGGCGGCTCCCGCCACGACGATATCGGCACGCCGCGGGTTCATTCCCGGCAGGCGCCGGCGCTGAGCGACGGTCATGCGCAGCAGTGAACGCTGCAGCGCGCGCAGACGCGCCGCAGTCAGCTCGTATCCGTGAACGCGTCCGGCGGGAAGCCCGCGCGAGGACGCGTCCGCTCCGGCTAAGCCCAGCGCGGTACCCGACGTGGCGATGACCACGTCATAACCGTATTCGCGGAGCCGCCTCCCCAGCGGTCGCAACACGCGCTCCACGTGACGCTGGAGGCGCCGGTAGTCGTTGGGATCGACGGGATCGTGGGCCGCGAGGAACTCTTCGTAGAGGCGCAGACTCCCCAAGCGCACGGAGCGCAGAAAACGCGGACGCTCGGCATCGGCAACGATGATCTCCGTCGAGCCGCCGCCCACGTCGACGATGCAGGCAACCCGGCCATGCAGGGGATAGCCGCGGGAGACGCCCAGCTGGATCAGGCGTGCCTCGTCGGCGCCGCTGATGATCCGCACGCCGATGCCGCTCGCCATGCGCACTGCCTCGACGAACTCGCGGCCATTGAGCGCTTCCCGCACGGCTGAAGTAGCCACGGCGCGAACTTCGTCGGCGCCCGCTTCGCGCGCCATCCCTGCGAAGCGCGTCATGGCCTCAACGCCGCGTGCGAAGCTCTTGCGGCCGATGCGCCGCTTCTTCAGCGCCTCGCCGGCACCCAAGCGCACCATCTCGCGCTCTTTGCGCACCTGGTGCGTCGCGCCGGTGGATTCGTCGACTTCGACGAGGATCAGATGGATCGAGTTGGTACCGATGTCGATAGCGGCCAAGACGGCCATGGCGCGCTCGATCCCTCGCCGTCAGGACCGATCAGCGCGCCGCCGCCCCGACCCGTGCGCGCGGCGTGGGGGATGCTTCCGGTACCAACTGCTGGCCGTAGCCCAACTGCGCGGAGAGCTCGTGGGCCACGGTGAGCAAAGGCGTCACGCACGATTGCGCCTTGTCGGGCGTCATGCGCGTCGTGGGGCCGGAGACGGAGAGCGCTCCAACGACGTTGCCGCGGCGGTCGAAGAGCGGCGCTGCCACGCAACGCACGCCGTCTTCCATCTCCTCGTTGTCGAAGCCGTATCCCATGCGCCGGATCTCCCCCATCTCGCGCTCGAGCTGATCATGCTCGACCAACGTGTGCGAGGTGCGCGGACGCATACGCTGCGAGAGCAGCGCAAACCGGCGTTCGTCCGAAAGGTAGGCCAGGCAGACTTTCCCGCTGCCCGTGCAGTAGAGCGGAGCACGCGTCCCCGGCTGGGTGAACATCTTGACGAGATGGTTCGACTCGACTTGGTCGAGGTAGACGATCTCCTCTTCGGCTAGCGTCACGAGATTCGAGGTCTCCCCCGTGACGCGCATGAGGCGCTCGAGATACGGGCGCCCCAGCAGTCGAAGGTCGAGGTGGACCTCAGCGGCGCTCGAGAGCGAGAAAACGCGCGCTCCGAGATGGTAGCGCGCCGTCTCCGGGTCCTGCCGCACATAGCCGCGGTCGACCAGCGTCGCCAAGAGACGGTGAACGGTCGATACGTGGAGTCCAACGATATGAGAAAGCTCGCTTATTCCCGTAGCGGTGCGCCGTGTCGCGAGGGCCTCCAATACATCAAGGGTTCGATCGACGGACTGTACCGTGGGGCGACCGAGAGCGGTCTTTCGACGTTCTTTCGGCATTCGGCCTACGCTCCTATGCCTAGACGAGAGAGCCGACTCTTTTTGCTTAGTGGACTGCCATTCCTGTCGCCGAAAGAAACTCGACGATCCTGCGGGCGGCATCCGCTGCGCCGGGCTCCCAGGGGAGACGGTGATCCCCCGGCACCTCGACGATTGTGACGTGGTGCGTGCCGCCCGCGACCAGCGCGCGCGCCGCATCGCCGTCAAAGACCGCGTCGAGGCGTCCGCGCACCAGGAGGGTCGGCATGGAGAGCGATGCTATCAGGTTCGAAGTCAACGGCGGCCGCGCCGTGCCCTCGAACACGCCGGTGGGAACCACCAAGGCCGCCGGCTGGCGCCGCCCCGCATCGCGCGTCCCCAGCAGGGCCATCGCGATCGCGCGCTGCGCGACGGCATCGCTTACTGATTGGCCGAGCCACGAGCGCAGCATCGGTGCCGTCAGCACCGTCTCGGTCTCGATCGGGTCAGGCTGGAGGAGCGGGGCGACGAGCACCAGCGCCGCCACGGGATGCGCAGAGGCGTAGAGCGCTGCCACGTCGGCCCCGTAGTCATATCCGACGAGCGCTACCCCGCGGGGATGGCTGGCTGCGATCGTCGCTACGGCGGCCGCGACATCTCCAACCGCACGCGGCAGGCTTGCAACGTCACGCGCCAGCGGCGGCGCCGACTCACCGTAGCCGTCGAGATCGAGCGCGAACGGGTCGAGCCCCCGCGCCAGCGCAACGTCGAGCCACGAGTCTTCGCCGTCGCGGTCAAAGGTCGGCACCCCTGGGAAGACGGAGCCGTGAATGAAGAGCACGGCTGCAGGCGGTGGCGTGGCCGTCGGGTCTAAACGCTCGCGAAGCCGCAGCTGGAGCTCTCCTGATGCGATGTGCGTATCTCGCGCTGTGCTGGGATGCGGTGTCGGCGCTGCCGTCGGCATGGGCGTAGGCGCGGGGGTAGCGGGTGACGGCGGCCCACGCCGCGCCCAGGCAGCCGCCGGAAGCAACGCCATGAAGATCAGCAGTACCGCAAGCGAGCGAGCGCCGTGAAGCATGTGCCGGGATGCCTTATGCCGGCTCGAGCTCGGTGTCTTCGAAGGCGTAGAGCTGTCCGTCGACCTCGACGAGGTATGGGAGGTAGGGCGAGTTCTCCGCGCTCTTGAGGATGCCCACGGTGCCCGCGGGGATCATACCGTGGCTGCCGAGGTCGAGGTCTCGCTTGAGCCGCACGCGCTGCCCGATGTCGAATGCTTCCGCCATGGGGGTCGGCTCCTGCGTAAGCGTTCGCATCTCCTCCGCCGCCCGCGCAAGGACGAACCCGCTCGCGGCTGGAATGGCTTTGGGTTTCGTCCCATACGACATCAGCAAAGGATACGATCGAGCCATGTTGACGAGCCTTCGGCGCCCCACTTTCGACGAGATGAACCTCTCGCTGGGCAAGCGCGCACGTCTGCACCGGTTGATGTACGAGCACGGCACCGCCAATGGCACCTTGCTCCTCCTTCCCCTCGATCAGGGCTTGGAGCACGGGCCGGTAGACTTCTTCGAGAACCCCGACTCGGTCGACACCGATTGGGTGCTGCGGCTGGCCGTCGAAGGGCAGTTCTCGGGTTTCGCCTGCCACGTCGGTCTGGCCGAGAAATATATGAAGGCCTACGCCGGACGCATACCGCTCATTCTCAAGGTCAACGGCAAAACCAACGTTCCGCCCGACGACGCCTCCTTCTCGCCCCTCACCGCGAGCGTCGAGGACGCGGTACGCCTTGGGGCCGACGCCGTGGGCTACACGCTCTACGTCGGCTCACCGGCACAGGATCGCGACATCGCGCAGTGCGCCGCCGTGCGTAAGGACTGCGAGAAGTACGGCATGCCGCTGATCGTCTGGTCGTATCCGCGCGGCAGCGCCGTGAAGGCCAAGGGGGGTCAGGACTCCCTCTATGCCGTCGACTACGCGGCGCGCGTGGCGTGCGAAGTCGGCGCCGACATCGTCAAGCTCAACGTCCCCAAGTGGGAGGAAGAGAAGGCGGCGTCGATGCCCAAGCCCTACAACGCCTTGAAGCTCGACGAGCTCGAGGCGCTGAGCAAAGTCGTCAAGAGCGCTGGGCGCACGCTGGTGCTGGTCTCCGGCGGATCGAAGATCTCCGACGAGGATACCTACCATAAGGCTCAAGTGGCCATGGAGGCCGGCTGCGTCGGGTTGATCTTCGGCCGCAACATGTGGCAGCGCACGTGGGACAGCGCGCTCGCGATGTCCTCCCGCATGCGCACCCTGATGGAGCAGTACGGGCAGTAACGAGAGGCTAGTGGTAGCGGCCGCCGGCGGAGATCGGCGCCGTGCGCAGTGCTCCCTCTTCTAGCCCCCACTTGGTGAGGATACGATCGTACTCGCCGTCCGCGATGACCGCCTTGAGCGCCGCCTGCAGCGCGTCGCGCAGCTGGCGATCTTCCTTGCGCACGCCGATACCGTAAGCGGCCACGGCGAACTGCTTACCCGCCACCTCGAAGAGTCTCCCGCCGCCCTCCATACGGGCATCGTACGAGGCCACCGGGTAGTCGGCGACGTGAGCCGAAGAGCGCCCCAGCTTCAGTTGCTCGAGGGCGTCGGTATCCGTGGCGAAAGCTAGCACGTTGATCGCCTTCTTGTGCTCGGCCACGCAGCGCTTCGACTGCTCTTGGAGAAACGTGACCTGTGCCGTGCCCTGCTCGGCGTCGGCCGTCTTGCCGCAGAGGTCTGCCAGCGAGGCAACGTGCTCGGGATTCCCCTTGCGCACCAGGACACCGCTGCCGGCCAGGAAGTAATCGATGAAGTCGATGCGCTTCTCGCGCTCGGGCGTATCGTTCATCGCCGAGAAGACGATGTCGAAGCGGTGCGACAAGAGCGCCGGAATGATGCCGTCGAAGGTCGTATTGATGAAGTCGAACCGGACGCCGAGCTTCTTTCCCATCGCTGTGGCGATGTCGTAGTCGAGCCCCTTGACGTCGTGGGTTCCCGGTGCGTAGAACTCGACCGGAGCGTAGGAGATGTCCGAGGCCACATGGAGTACGCCGGCCTGGGCAATGCTTGACGGCAAGAGATGCTTGAGGCTTCCGCCGGCAGCAGCACCCGGACTGGAAGCGCCTAGCGTCGCCGCGACGGCGAGCACTCCGAGCAGCGCTGCGAATGATCGATACATCGTTGACTCCGTTCCTTTCTTCTCTAGCGGTGTTCTGCGAGCAGCGCGCGTAGCCGCTCGTGAGGCAGGGCGTAGGCCGTATTGCCGTCGCGCCCCGTCATCGTCTGCGCCGCCAACAGGGCGTTGAGAATAGCTTCTTCGGTGGCATCTTCGGCGGCTGTAAAGACGGGATCGATATGGTAGCGCGAGAGCACCGTCATCGGATAGGTCGCCGCCTGCGGGTAGTGCGGAACGACGTTTGCAGTGGAGAAGGCGATCACGAGATCGCCGCTGCCCGGCATCGACGTCGCCCCCGTGCGTGCCAGACCGAGCGCAGCGCGGCGCGCCAGCGCCAGGAGTTCGGCGTGATCGAGCGGGGCATCGGTGGCGAGGACGATGATGATCGATCCATCGGGCGTGGGTCGCTTCGGCATCAGATCGGTCAACGCGCGGCCAACGGAGACGCCGTCGACCAGCAGCTGGGGGCGCCGTCCCATATTCGCGTTGACCAGCACGCCCACGGTATATCCGCCGTTCGCAGTGGAGATCACGCGCGATGCCGTGCCGATGCCCGCCTTGAATTGAAATGCCATCATGCCGGTGCCGGCGCCGACGGCGCCCTGCTCGGGCGGAATAGCTGCGGCGGCGTCGAGCGCCGCGACGGCATCGGCGGCCACGGCATGGCGGCCTTGAATGTCGTCGAGAAATTGGTCGTCGCACTCGGCAACCACGGGCAGCGGCACGTCGTCGTCGATGCCGATCTCGGGATAGCGACGGATCATCCACGTCACGACGCCGTCGTCCACGCGCCCCACGGAAAGCGTGTCCGTCAGCAGGATCGGGACTTCCAGCATCCCTGCCTCGTTCACCCAATGGGCCCCGGTCATCTCGCCGTTGCCGTTGAGCGCCCAGATGGCCGCCGGCACTTTGCGATGCCAGAGATCGTCGCGCGGAATGATTGCAGTAACTCCCGTGCGCACCGGGCCCGCTCCGGGACGCAGCCGCCCCTCGCCCTCGATATGGGTGATCTGTCCGACGCGCACCCCGGCCACGTCGGTGATCGCATCGTTCGCACCCGCGGCGAGCGTTCCGATGCGGATGCCCAGCGCCGGCGCCTTGGCGTAGACTCCCTCGGCGGCGACGTACGGGTTGGCACGAGCAGCCGCGGCGTTCAGGCCCACCGCCAATACGGCGCAGGCGAGCGCGACGCGCGCGCCACGAGCCATTACGCAAACACCACGATCGTCTTGAGCGTGCGGCCGCCTTCGCGCATGCGCGCATAGGCCTGCGCGGCACCGTCGATCGTTACGCGGTCGGTGACGATCTGCTCGGGCTTGACCACGCCATCGGCGAGCAAGCGCAGCGCCTCGCGCATGTCGTTCGGCCCCGCGGAGTACGACGGTACGAGCGATATCTCGCGCAGGTAGAGCGAACAGCCGTCGACGGCCACCTCGACGCCCTCGCGCGTCGGTGTGAAGAGCACGACGGTGCCGCCTGAGGCACAGGCTTCGATGCCCGCAGTCCACGCCTGCGGCGAGCCCGGCCCCACGATGACGACGTCGAACGGCGCATGCGCGTGCGCAGCGATATCGCCCGGAGCCCACGCCGCGTCTGCGCACAGCGCCACGGCGCGCTCGCGCCGCCAGGCATCGAAATCTACGCCGAAGACGTCGGCCCCGCGCGCTTTGGCCGCCGTCACGTGCAGTAAGCCCATCGCGCCCAGCCCGATGACGAGGACTCGGCTGGTCTCGCTCACGCCGCCGCGACGCAGACTCTTGACCACGCAGGCCAAGGGCTCCGTCATGCTGGCCGCGTCGAACGAAAGCGACGCGGGAACGCGCAAAGCGTCGCCGAGGTTCTCGCGCGGTACCAGAATGTACTCGGCGATGCCGCCCGGGACGAGCTTGCTCGTTCGCCAGGTGCTGCAATGCACGTAGGCGCCGCGCCGGCACTGCTCGCAAACAAAGCACGGTGCGTGATGGTGGAGCGCCACGCGGTCCCCGATCTGGAAGCCCTCGACCTCCGCGCCGAGCGCCACGACCTCTCCCGCCGGCTCGTGGCCGAGCACCAGCGGCGCCTTACGTCTGACGTACCAGTCCATGAGATCACCGGAGCAGATACCGCTCGCCCGTGTGCGCACCAGCAGCTCGCCGGCGGAGGGATGCGGCACGTCTGCCTCTTCGACCACCAGCCGGTCGACGTCGTAGAGACGCAGCACGCGCATGCGCGCCGGTATGGGAGCGTTCACGGAAGCACCGCGAACTTCACGCCTTCACCATGTTCCAGGCGCTCGAAGACGCGCTCGAGCTCGCGCAGCTCGTTGCGCCCGGAGATCAGCGGGGTCACGTCGATGGCGCCGCCCGCAAGCAGCTCGTAGGCGCGGCGGACGTCGCGCGGGCGGAAGTGGAAGGGCGAAACGAGCGAGATCTGATCGTAGTGCAGGCGCGACGTATCGATGGGAATCGTGCTCCGCGGCGGCGGCCCGCCAAAGAGCGAGACGGTGCCGCCGCGCCGTACGAGGGCGAGTCCGGCAAGCCATCCGTCTACCTGCCCCGTGCACTCGATCACGCGATCGGCCCCGCGCCCATCGGTGATTCCCTCGACGAGCGCACGCGCCTCGCTCACCGTGCCTCGATCGAGCGTAACCTCATAGCCCCACTCCGCACCCAGCGCACGCGCCAGCTCCAAGCGCGCCGCACCACGGCTGATCACCGCTACGCGCACGCCCAAGGCGCGTAACAGGGCGACGTGAAGGAGGCCGAAGCCTCCGGCCCCGATCACCACCGCGACGTCGCCTTCGCGCGGCGCCAGCAAGCAGACCCCGTGAATCACGCAGGCCAGCGGTTCAAGAAAAGCCGCCGCCTCATACGAGAGCGAAGCCGGCTTAGAGAACGCGTTGCGTTCGACGATGTGCCGCGGCAGCAGAATCTGCTCCGCATAGGCCCCCAAGATCTTCGTCTCCATGATCGTGGCGCAAAGGTTCTCCTGCTCCGCGCGACACCAGTGACACCGGCCGCACGGTGCCGAGTGGACCGCCATGATCGCATCGCCGACGGCAAAGTTTGCCACGCCGGGGCCGGTGGCGGCGACGTCGCCGGAGAACTCGTGTCCGAAGCGCGTAGGCATCGGCATCTTGGGATGGCCGCGGCGGAAGGCTTTGAGATCCGTGCCGTCGGTGAGCGCGGCGCGTACGCGCACCGCGACCTCGCCTGCTCCTGGGACGGGGGACGGAAGGCTTCGAAACTCAACGCGCCCAGGGGCGACGAGAAAGGCTGCTTGCATCATCGAGGCACCTCGCCCGCATACCCCGTGAGCTCGACATACCCCTGCCCCGCCGTGCAGGCGTCTCCCGCTGCGCGATCGCTCGCCGCTGTCGAGAGGGGTTCGAGACAGACGTCGCCCTCCCAATAGCTGACGCCGCGGCTGGCCAACTCCTGATCGCGCAGGCGCGGCACGACGCGCACGGCCAGAGCGGCGAGGGGAACGCGCACGATCCAGCCGCTAGGATAGAGCGCACGGCTGTGGGGACTGCGCCACGATCCCGTCGGCACGATCGAGAAGTCGGCGGCGCGCAAGCGGCGCACGCTGCCGTCGCGCGCGACCATGCTGCCGCTGGAGGCTGGAATGAAGGTTCCATCGCGCCGCCGCAGGTGGTAGAGCATGACCTCGCGCCCGTCGGCCAGTTGGAAAGCGAACCAGTCCCAGCCCACGACGTTGGGCTCCAGCTCGTCGCTGCCGAACTCGTGGTCCATCCAGACCAGCGCCCGCACAACGCGGCGGTGCGCACCCACGCGTACGCTTCCATCGCCTACGAGTCTGGTCAGTGAGTAGTAGTGCGAGGCGCAGCTTGCGCAGGATCCCTTGCGCGAGATGCCGTTGCGGCCGTGGACGGCCGCCGGCTTGAGGCTGCGCAGACGCAACGTAACGCCCTGGGCGCGCGTCCGTGCCTGGAGGCGGATGGGATCGATACCGCGGATCGACCAGTCGCCGGCATGGACGTCGAGACCATAGCGCGCCGCCCCGGCGTCACCCAGTGCCGGGCGCACGAGACGCTCGGCGTAGCTGAAGCGCCCGTCGGTGTCGTCGCTGAGCGCGAAGTGCGCGGGAAAGATCTCGCCGTCGCGCCAACGCGACTGCTCAGGGCGCGGCGTGGGCGCCCCCGGCGCGATTCCGACGCGGAAGATCGTCAGCTCGAAGCCGTAGCGGTGGCCGTCGTTCGCCAGCAGATGTCCGGTAAAGTACCACCATTCGAGCCGATAGTTCGGGTGGCTGCCGTGGTCGCGTGGGAAGGAGAACGCATACGGAGCCCCGGCACTGCGCCAGCCCGCGGCGCAGCAGGTTACCATCAGCACGAGCGCCAGCAGCCGCCTCACTCTTCGCGCACCGCTTCGGCCGTTGCCATGCGCGCCGCTACGTTGGCCGGCAGCACGGCGGCCGCGAACGCCGCAACGATCACGGCCGCCGCGAGTCCCAGGAACGAGCGCCAGGGAATGCCCAACTCGATAAGCCAGCCGAACGTCTGCGCGTTGATCACGTAGATCAGCAGCAGGCCCAGCGCCATGCCCAGCACGATGCCCGCAACGGCAGCCCCTGCGCCGAGCAGGCCCGCCTCGACCAGAACCATCGCACGCACCTCGGAGCGCCGCAGCCCCAGGTAACGCAGCAGGCCGATCTCGCGCCTGCGCTCGAGCACCAGCGCAGCGAGTGCGGTGGTCACGCCGAGCATGGCGATGGCGATCGAGATCGCATAGAGCGCGGACGTGATGGCGAACGTGCGATCGAAGATCCGCAGCACCTGAGCGCGCAGCTCGCGCGTCGTCTGCACGGTTAAACGGGCCGGGGCGGCAGCGCGCTCGATGCTGGTCCGCAGCGTGCTCAGATCCATGTTCGAGCGAGCGTAGACCGCGATCGAGTTGATCGTCCGATCGTGCCACCAGCGGCGATACGTCGCGATGTCCATCACCACGAATCCCGCATCGCTCGAGTAATCGTTGTAGATCGCTTCGATCGAGAACGCGCGGGGCCCGGAAGGCGTGGTAAGCGTGATCGTCTCCCCGGGGCGCACCCCGAAGCGTACGGTGAACGGCCGGCTCACCACGACGGCGTCGCGGCCCACCAGCTCACGCTGCAGGCGCAGGCGGTCGACGCGCCCGATGAACTCCATCTTCGCGCGCCGCTCCAAGCTGGAGAAATTCGTCGCACCGAGGTTGGTGAGCCGCCCGCGAACGTGGATCTCCGTCCCGCGAAAGATGTCGACCGCTGCCACGCCGGGGAGTTGCGCGATGCGCGCGGGAAGCGAAACTCCCGTGGCCACGTCGAAGCCGGTGTTCTGTGGCCCAGGAGGCGTGATGAAGAGATCCGCCTTGAGCGTCTGGCCGGTCCACGCCGCAACCGTGCCCCGAAACGAGGAGACCAACGTGCCGATGGCCACGCTCATGCCTACGGCAACGGCGAGCGCGGCCAGCGCAACGCCGTTGCGGCGCAGCGAGGTGCCAAGGTTGCGCGCCCCCAGCGCAGCACTTGGAAAGCGCGCAAGCGCCCACGCCGCGAAGCGAGCCAAGATTCCCAGCCCGAGCGGCGCAGCTAATGAGACACCGAAGACGAAGGCCAAGCCAGCGGCAAACCCGGCTACGGGGACGCCATCCACCGCGGGCAGCAGCGTAAGGAGCCAGCCGGCGGCCAGCAGGGCGCAACCTATGCCGGCGTAAAGGCGCAGCCGGCGCGGCGAGCGGCGCTCGAACGCGCCTGCACGCATCGTGGTGGCCGGCTCCGTCCCTGCGGCTTCGAGTGCCGGCGGAAGCGTTGAAAGCGTGGAAGCGACGATGCCGGCGGCAAAGACGAATGCGAACACCCGCCAGTCATAGACGACGCCGTCTGCGTGCTCGAAGACATAGAGCGAACTCACCGTCTGCGTCACCGCGGCCACGGCGCTCTGCGCCAGCAGTGCCCCCAGCACGGCGCCGAGCATCGATCCCAGCACCCCCACGAACATCCCTTCGCAGACGAACGCGCCGAAGATGGCGCGGCGCGAGACCCCCAGCGCGCGCAGAACGCCGATTTCGCCGCGGCGCTGGACGACGGCGATGGCCACCGCGTTGTAGATGAGATAGGTTCCAACCAGCAGTGCCACGTACGCGAGCGCGGCGAGATTCAGTTGGAACGAACGCAGCAACGAAACAATCTCGCCGGTTCGGCGCTGCGGCGTCGTCACCCGCGCATTGGGCGGCAGGATGCGGCGCAGCGCTGCAGCGACGCTGGGCACGGCGGAGGCCGGCTCTACCACGCAGTCGATGCGATCGAGCTGCCCCACCTCGCCGAAGAGCTCCTGCGCCGTCGAGATGTCCGCGAAGACGACGCTCGAGTCGACGCCCACGATCGGCGGGAGGACGGCGGCGACGCGCAGGCCGTAGCGGCGGACGCCAACGATCGCCGTCCAGCGCGACCCTTGGCGCACGTGGTAGCGCGCAGCGACGCGTTGCGAGATCAGGACGCCGTTCTGCTCGATCAAGCTGCGTAGACTCGGCTGACGCTGGCCCTGCGCGTCTTCTCCCGAGGCTGCCTCCTGCGTCTGCGCGCCGGGGTAAGGGCGCAGCACATCGACGCCGATGACGGGGAGCATCTCGCCGGAGCGCGGATCGGCAGGGTGCGAGCCTGCTAGAATCGTTCCCGTTACCGTCGGCTGCGCATAGGAAATCGAAGGCACTCGCTCGACGGCCATCAGCGCGCGCTCGTCAAAGGGTGCGCCGTCCGCGACGATCTGGAGATTCACGCGGCTGCTCACCACGTTGACGCTGCTCTGGAACGAGCGCACGGCCGTGGCATTGGCGAGCTGGACCGCCACCGCGACGGCCACCCCGAGCGCTACCGCCACGACCGTCAGCAGCGTACGCCAGGGGTGCTCGCGCACGTAGCCGATGACCAGCGCGCGCAGCAGCCAGCCGGCAATCACGCCACGATCCGCCCATCGCGCATCTGCACGACGCGATCGGCGACACGCGCCGCCTCCTGGCTGTGCGTGACCATGAGAATCGTCTGCCCCTCGTCGGCGATCTCGCGCAGCAGAGTCAGCACCGCCGCGCCGGAGACGGAATCGAGATTGCCGGTTGGTTCGTCGGCCAGAACGATCGCCGGGCGGTGGGCGACGGCGCGCGCCACAGCCGCGCGCTGCAGCTGGCCTCCGGAGACCTGCGAGGGATACTTGCGCCCCTGCGCCGCAACGCCTACGCGCTCCAGCAGCTCGTTCACGCGACGCATTCGCCGGCGGCTAGGCTCGTGGGCCAGCACCAGCGGCAGCGCGACGTTCTCCTCCAGCGTCATGGTGGGCAGGAAATTGAAGAACTGGAAGACCGTTCCCACATGCACGCGACGGAGCGTCGTCAGGCGCTCGTCGTCGAGCTGCGAGGTGCACTCACCTGCGACGATCACCGAGCCGCGTGTCGGCACGTCGACGCAGCCGATCAGGTTGAGCAGCGTCGACTTGCCCGAACCGCTCGCACCGGCCAGGGCAACCAGCTCGCCCCGCGCCACGCGCAACTCAACGCCGCGCAGAGCCTCGACGCGCTCCTCACCGCTGCCGTAGATCTTCCAGACGCCTTCGCAGACGATGGGATCGGCGAACGGCTCCAAACGCGGCACCCCCATATCCAACGACTAACGAGCGAAGCGACTCCTCGCGGAGCCGCCTCGCTGAAGATGCCGGGCGGGCCGCGCTACTTCTTGTAGTAGTCGGCGTTTTTCTGGATGTACGACTGCCATTTATCAGGGACATCCGTGTCCGCGTAGATCGCTTCGACGGGACACGCGGAGACGCACGCCCCACAGTCGATGCAGACCTCGGGATCGATGTAGAGTTGTTCGTCGGAGTCCGTGCCGTGAATGCAGTCGACCGGACAGACGTCGACGCACGACTTATCCTTCACACCGATGCACGGCTCGCAAATCACATAGGCCATGATGAGGCGGTAACCTTTCTAGACTCTCCCCAGCGAACCAGTCGTAGCAATCTCTCTCGGGGCCCGCATTCTCGCGGCCGGCGGCGGTGTCCTTGCCTTTCAGGCACGGAGGTTGCCTGCATCATCGCAGATAATGGGACGGGCGATGGCAAGCCTTTTCCACTTTACGGCTGCCGCCGTGGCGACGATCTTCACGATGGTCGATCCATTCGGCCTGGTACCCATGTATCTCGCTGCCGTCGCGGGTATGCCCGCGCCCATGCGTGGGCGCGTCCCTTTCAAGGCATCGATCGTCGCCGGCATCGTCGTTCTCTTGTCAGGGGTTGCCGGACGCGAAGTTCTCCATTTGCTGGGCATCACACTCCCCGCGTTCTCCATCTCCGGCGGGGCACTGCTGTTCCTCGTGGCACTGGACATGATCTTCGGGCGCCCCACGGGGGCGCGCGAGACCGAGCTGGAGCGCAGCGAAGCGGTCACGAGAACCGATCCCAGCGTCTTTCCCATCGCTTTTCCGATGATTGCCGGCCCCGGGAGCATCTTGACCGTCATCCTGCTGGTCGAGCTGGCCAAAGGCGAGCCCCTCAAGCTGGCCGTGGTGATCGGGGCGCTCACGCTTGCCATCGCCACCTGCTATCTGACGATGCTCTTCGCCGAGCGGCTGATGCGTTTAGCGGGCCAGACGGGGATGCACGTGCTTACGCGCCTCTCGGGGGTCGTGCTGGCAGCACTCGCCGTCCAGTTCGTCTTGAACGGCATCACCGGCTATCTCCACCCCGACGTCATGTTGACGCCCTAGGAGCTGCCAGGGCCACGGGGGCCATGCGACATCGCTGCAGCCCCCTGCGTTTGGAGGTATATGAACGTTCGTTTGATGGGCAGCCTCTGCCTCATGCTCGCAGCCGCACTCCCCGCGGCTGCCGCGGCTTCGGCCGCACCCGCCCAGGAGCGGACACCGACCATCTCCGTCACCGGGACGGCCTCGGCCGTTCGTGAGCCCGACATCGCGCGCACGAGCCTCTCGGTTGAAACCAGCGGCGAGACGGCATCGGAGGCCACCCAGCAGAACGCGGCCATCGCCGCCCGCGTGCGCTCCGCCGTCGAGGGACGCGGCATCCCCGCGAGCGCGATCGTCACCCACTACTACAGCTTGCGCTACAACCCGCGTCCCGAACCTACGCCGCAAACGGTCCCCATGCGCCGCCCGGCGGGCGCGACCGTCGTGAACGGGGAACGCTACGGCTACGTGGTAAGCCATACGTTGGAGATCACATCCTCGCCAAATAAGGTCGGCGCCGTCATCGACGCGGCGATCGCCGCAGGTGCCACGAGCGTGGGCGGCGTCGTCTACGATCTCTCGAACCGCCACGGCGCCTATCTCGAAGCGCTGCGCCAGGCGGTAGCCGACGCGAAGTCGCAGGCTCTCGCCGCCGCGGCTGCCTCCGGGGCGCGCCTCGGCGCGACCCGCCGCATCGTCGTGGGCGGCGAGCGAGTTCTCGCTCCCATGCAAGCTCCCTCGATGAGAGCGTTGGCCGCGCAAGTCCCAACTGAGGTGACGCCGGGCGAGGTGCGCATCTTCGCCAACGTCTCCATCACCTACGAGCTCGTGAGATGAGCGCAGCCCTCTGCCAAGCATGCGGGCAGCGTCCGGCCACCCTGTCCGACGTCACCTTCCAAAACGGCCGCGTCCTGCGCCAGAAACTCTGCACGCAGTGCGCGGCGGCACGCCGCCGAGCGAACCTGCCGCTCGCCGGCGCCGCCCTGCTCTCCATGGGACTGGCGCTGGGCGCGGCTATCGTCGCCGACCGCATGCTGCGGCGCGGGCCAGGGCCGGCCGAGAACGGCGCCTCGTCATTACAGAGTCCGCTCGAATGGGCCAAGCGCTTGCGCGGCGGGACGCCGACGCTCTCGTCGTTCTCGCGCGATCTCAGCGCGCTGGCGGCACAGGGGCGGCTCGACCCGGTCATCGGCCGCGAGCGCGAAGTCGAGCGCGTGATCAACGTCTTGGCGCGCCGCGCCAAGAACAACCCCGTGCTGATCGGCGAACCCGGCGTCGGCAAGACCGCCGTCGTCGAAGGGCTGGCCGCGCGCATCGTGGCCGGTGCGGTGCCCGCCGCGCTCAAGGGGAAGCGCGTGCTCGCGCTCTCCGTGGGGCCGCTCGTGGCCGGAACGAAGTATCGCGGCGAGTTCGAAGGGCGCGTGAAGCGCATCCTCGACGAGATCCGCGCCGCCTCGCGCGACATCATTCTGTTCATCGACGAGCTCCACACGCTGGTCGGCGCGGGGAGTGCCGAGGGCTCGCTCGACCTCGCTTCGATGATCAAGCCCGAGTTGGCGCGCGGCGAGCTGCAGTGCATCGGTGCGACGACGCTCGATGAGTATCGCCGCTACGTCGAAGCGGACGCCGCATTGGAGCGGCGCTTCCAGCCCGTGTTCGTCGACGAGCCCAGCATCGAGGAGACCGTCGAGATCCTGCGCGGCTTACGCGAGCGTTACGCAGAACACCACGGCGTTGAGATCGGCGACGACGCACTGCAGGCGGCGGCAGCACTCTCCGCGCAGTACGTGGCCGAGCGTCGCCTCCCGGACAAAGCCATCGACCTCGTCGACGAGGCGGCCGCGGGAGTGGCCTTGCGCGGCGGTGGACGCGTGACGCCCGACCACGTCGCGGCCGTCGTGTCGCAGTGGACGGGCGTGCCGCAGCGCCATCTCGAGGAAGGCGAGGCGGCGCGTCTGCTCTCGCTCGAAGAGACCCTTACGCGGCGCATCATCGGCCAAGACGCCGCGGTGACCGCCGTAGCCGATGCGGTACGCCGCGCGCGTGCCGGCCTCAAGGATCCGCGGCGCCCGCTGAGCTTGCTCTTCGCCGGCCCCACGGGCGTCGGCAAGACCGAACTGGCACGCGCCTTGGCGCACTTTCTCTTCGGCTCCGACGAAGCGATGGTACGCCTGGATATGTCGGAGTACATGGAGGGCCATGCTGCTTCGCGCCTGCTAGGCGCCCCGCCGGGATACGTCGGCCACGAGGAGGCGGGCCTTTTGACGGAACCGGTGCGCCGGCGCCCGTACAGCGTCGTGCTCTTCGACGAGATCGAGAAGGCTCACCCCGACGTCGCCGGCATCCTGCTGCAGCTGCTGGACGAAGGGCGCGTCACCGACGCCCATGGACGCACGGTGGATTTTCGCCACACGATCGTGGTCATGACAACGCATGCCGAGGATTCGACGCTTGCCTTGACGCTCGACGAAGATTTGCTGGGACGCATCGACGAAGTGGTCCATTTCGGCACGCTGGACCTCGAGCAGCTGGCGCGCATCGTCGACCTCCACCTCGCGGAGGTAGCCGCACGCCTGCGCGAGCGCGGGGTAGAGCTGCGCGCAGACGACGCAGCGCGCATCGCACTCGCCAGCGCCGCACAGCAGGACGGCCCGGGGGCGCGCATGGTTCGCCGCACGGTCGCGCGGCTGGTCTCCAACCCGCTCTCGGCCGCTTTGCTCCGGGGCGCCTTCCCCAAGGGGAGCATCGCCCATCTCGGCGGCGATCTGAGCTTTACTTCTTGACGATCGCCTCGATGTGGCGCTCGATCTGGGCGGCGTCCATCTCACCCGGCTGGTAGAACACGACTCTACCGTCGCGGTCGATGAAGACGTGTACGGGGAGGGCGGAGACGCCGTACGCGGCGCCGATCGTGCCGTCACCGTCGAGCGCGACTCCGTACGGCAAGCGATACTTGCGCGAGAAGCTCAGCGCCTGCTTTGCCCCCTCGAGCTCGTCGATGCCGATCACCACCAGTCCCTTGGGCTTGAATGCGGCCGCGAGCTTCGCTAGGCTCGGTGCCTCCGCATTGCACGGCGGGCACCACGAAGCGAAGTAGTTGAGATAGACGGGATGACCCCTGAGCGCCGCGAGGCTTATGGTCCCATGGCCGCCGGCCAGCGGAAGCGTGAACACAGGTGCCGGCGCATCGCGATGCGGCGGCGCCGCGGCGATGCCGGGCGATTGGCCGGCTGCCAGAGCCGAGGCGGCAAGCGCGACGCAGAGGAGCAGTGGGCGCACGTGGATCATGCGCCCCCACTTCGCCGTTCGCGACGCCTCAAACCTTGGCGACGGCGCCTACCAGCTTGACCACGGAGTCCTTGGCGTCGCCGAAGAGCATGGCGCACTTGGGATCGTAGAAGATCGGGTTGTCGACGCCGGCGAAGCCGGATCTCATGCTGCGCTTGAGCACCACGATCGATTTCGCCTTGTCGACGTCGAGAATCGGCATGCCGTAGATCGGGCTGTCGCGCACCGTTCGCGCGGCGGGGTTGACCACGTCGTTCGCCCCGATCACCAGCACCACATCCGTGCGCGGAAACTCGGGGTTGATCTGCTCCATCTCGAAGAGTTGCGTGTAGGGCACGTTGGCCTCGGCCAGCAGCACGTTCATGTGCCCCGGCATGCGCCCGGCCACGGGATGAATCGCATACTTGACGGTGACGCCCCGCTTCTCCAGCGCATCGGCGAGCTCGCGCACGTTGTGCTGTGCCTGCGCCACCGCCAGACCGTAGCCGGGAACGATGATGACCTGACCGGCATAGGCCAGCATCGTCGCCACGTCGTCGACCGTGGTAGAGCGCACCGCGCCCCCTGCTGTACTCGCCGCGGCCTGACCGCCGCCCGCGCCGACGCCCGCGAAAAGCACGTTGAAGAGAGAACGGTTCATGGCCTTGCTCATCAACTGGGTGAGCAGCGTGCCCGAGGCACCGACGAGCGCGCCGCTGATGATGAGCACGTCGTTACCGAGTACGAAGCCGGTAAAGGCCGCGGCAAGACCGGTGAACGAGTTGAGCAGCGAGATCACGACCGGCATATCGGCGCCGCCGATCGGCAGCACGATCAATAAGCCCAGCGCCAGCGCCGCCGCTACGAGCGCGTAGAGCGCGCCATCCCCGCCTCCGAAGCCGATGATCAGCACCGCCATCACGATAATGAAGAGCAGCACCAGCGCCGAGACGATGCGCATGCCGGGGAAGGCCACGGGGCGCCCCGACATGATCTCCTGCAGCTTCGCGAAGGCGATGATCGAGCCGGCGAAGCTCACCGAGCCGATGACCGTGCTGAGCGCGATCGCCACCGCCACGTCCGGCGTGAATGCGAACCCGCCGCGCTCCGTCTGGAGGAAGTCCATCATCGAGACCAGCGCCGCAGCTCCGCCCCCGGCGCCGTTGAAGATGGCGACCATCTGCGGCATCGCCGTCATCTTGACGCGGCGCGCACCCACGACGCCCAAGATCGCGCCGACGACCACCCCGATGACGATGTCGCCGACGGTGTGAATCGCCCCCGATAGGACGGTCGCAGCCAAGGCCAGCACCATGCCAACGGCGGCGATCTGGTTACCCTGGCGAGCGCGGCTCGGGGAGCTCAGCCACTTCAGTCCGAGGATGAAGCAGATCCCCGTGACGAGATAGGTCAGCGTAATCCAAGGAGCCGCTGCGATTGTCTCGCTCATGATTGGGGCTTCTTCTTGAACATCTCAAGCATGCGATCGGTGACCAGGAAGCCGCCGACCACGTTCACGGTCGCCAGCGTCACCGCTCCAATCGCCAGCGCGTGCTCCAGCGGGCCGTGGGCGACCCCGGCCACCAAGAGCGCACCGACCAAGACGATTCCGTGAATCGCATTGGTGCCCGACATCAACGGCGTGTGCAGCAGCGTCGGCACCTTCGAGATCACCTCGAAGCCTACGAAGACGGCCAACACGAAGACCGTCAGCTCCGAAAGCAGATGAGCAGCCATCACTTCCTCTCCGTCGTCTGCAGCAGCGCCGCCGTGGCGGCATGGAGAATCTTACCATCGTGGGTGAGGCATGTGCCGCGCACGACTTCGTCATCGAGGTCGATGTGCAGCGCGCCGTCCTTCACGACCAGCGCCAGCAGGTTGGCGATGTTGCGGGCATAGAGTTGGCTGGCGTGCGTCGGCACGCTGCTAGGCACGTTGAGCGGGGCGATCACGGTCACGCCGTGCAGCGTCACGCTCTGCCCCGGAACGGCGCCTTCGCAGTTTCCTCCGGCCTCCGCCGCGAGATCGACCACCACGGAGCCCGGGCGCATCGCACCCAAGGTCTGATCATTGACGAGAATCGGAGCACGCTTCCCCGGGACGAGCGCGGTGGTTACGACTACGTCGCTCTCGGCGACGGCCTTGGCGACCAGTGCGCGCTCCTGTTCCTCTTCCTCATGCGTCAGCGCGCGCGCGTAGCCGCCCGCCGCCTCCGCGTCGCGCGTCGGCAGCTCCAGCGCGAGGAACGTCGCGCCGAGGCTCTCTACCTGCTCCTTCACGACGGCGCGTGTGTCGAAGGCGGTGACCACCGCGCCGAGGCGTCGCGCCGTGGCGATCGCCTGCAATCCCGCAACGCCCGCGCCTAACACCAGGACACGCGCGGGAGCAATCGTTCCAGCGGCCGTCATCAGCAGCGGAAAGAGCTTGGGCAGCTGCGCCGCGGCGAGAATGACGGCCTTGTAGCCGGCCACCGTGCTCATCGACGAGAGGGCGTCCATGCTCTGCGCACGCGAGATGCGCGGAATCAGCTCCATCGCCAGCGTCGTCACGCCGCGCTCGGCGAGTGCGCGCGCCCGTTGCGGATCGCCCAACGGATTAACGAAGGAGACCAGCACGCTCCCTGGGCGCAAGCGCGCGATCTCTTCGTCGCTCGGGCGTGCCACCTTGGTGACGATGTCGGCGCTTGCCCAGAGAGCTGCACCGTCGACGACGATCTCCGCGCCCGCCTCGCGGAATGCTTCATCGGTGAAGCCGGCCGATGTGCCGGCGGAAGACTCGACGGAGACGCGCGCACCGAGCGCGACGAGACGTGATATCGTACCGGGAACGGCGGCGACACGGCGCTCACCTTCCACAGTTTCACGCGGGACGGCAATAAGCAACCCATCCATGCATGCGGGTTGGACCAAGGGAGGGGGAGCCTCCTTCTACCGAGCGAGGGTATTGCACGTCGCACGGCTAGCGCGCCGGCTCGAGATCGCCGGCGCCGGCCAGCTTTCCATCGCGCGTGAGGGTGATCTTCCAGACGAAGGGACCGCGTGCGAACTCCAGGCGCAGGATGTAGACATCGAGTGCGTTGCGTTGCTCGCGGCCCAGAATCTCGATTCCAGAGAGCGCCCCCAACGCAGCCCAAGCGGCGGCCGTCCGGCGTACGAGGTCAGGCGTCAGCGCCGCAGCCATCTCGGGAGTCACTTCAGCACGATCGATCCGTGCCGCCTCGAACTGTGCGACCCACCTCGTGACGCGTTCAGCGAGGGCGGGATCGGCGGGCAGCGCGTGCTCTTGCGCCGCGGCTTCCTCACCGAACGCGCTCTCGGGTTCCAGAGCGGCGATGATCCGGCGTGCCAGCACGTCCGGCTGGAGAGTTGGGGCATGCAAGCCGTCGACATTCTCCAGCACCACCACGAAGAGCTCGCGCTTGGGAAGAACCGCGTTCATCGCCTGGAAGCCGCCCAGCTCTCCGTTGTGCCAGAGGAGTTGTTCCTCCCCGCGCCGCTCGGAGACCCAGCCCATCGCGTAGCTCTCCTCACCTCCCGGCGTCGTCATGAGCGCCAACGACGGCGGTGAGAGAACTCGACCGCCGAAGAGCGCGGCATCCCAATGCACGAGATCCACGACGCTGGACAAGAAACCGCCCGCGCCGCCGAGCAGGCTTGGATCCCAGCGGCGCGCCGGAACCAGGGCGTTCCCCACGCTCGTGTAGCCGGCCGCCTCCGGTTGGCGCTCGGACAGCATACCCGAGGAGGTGAGACGGAGCGGGCGGGCGATGCGCTTCGCGATGAAAGCGCCCAACGATGCTCCACTCACGCGCTCGACCACTTTCCCCAACAACAGGTAGTTGAGGTTGTTGTAACGGTAGGCGCTGCCCGGTGTGAACTCGGCGGGTAAGCGATTCACGCCGTCGATGAAGGCACGCCAGCCGATCGCCCGCGTGGGATCGAGCCCCGGCACGCGCGTATAGTCCGGAACGCCGGAACGTTGCTGGAGAAGCTCCCGCAGGGTGATCTCCGCCGAGCCGCTGAGCTCCGGAACGTATGCCGAAAGCGCATCGTCAATCGAAAGCCTGCCATCTTGCGCTAGCAGCAGGATCGCTGCTGCGGTAAATTGCTTGGTCAGCGATCCGATGGCGTACGTCGTTTCGGGGCCCGCGGGCACGTGACTGCCCACGTCGGCTTCTCCGTAGCCGCGAGCATAGAGCAGCGTGTCGCCGCGACCCACGCCAAGCGAGATGCCGGGGGCGTGCCCCTCGTCGATCTCCCGCTGCGCGAGCGCGTCGATCCTCGCCGACGTTGCGCGGTCGAGGCCGGAAGCCGGCGCCGGCATCGCGGCCGTGCTTCCCCCGGGAGCAATCGAAAGCAGCGCGCAGACGGCGCCGGCAATCAGACCGGCACGAAGTGCACTAGAACGCCGTGGGGAAGCGTACCGCCTTGGCATCTTCCTCCATCTGCCCCAAGAGCGCATCGACGCTCTCGAAACGTACTTGGTCGCGCAGGAAACGCAACCGCGAAAGCTCGATCTCGTGCCCGTAGACGCTCTCCTGGAAATCGACGAGCCAGGCCTCCAGCGTCGCCTTGCGCGCCTGGGGCGCGAAGGTCGGCTTCGTACCGATGGAGAGCAGACAGCGGTATTCGCGCCCGTCGATGCGCGCATATCCCTCGTAGACACCGTCCTTTGGGATGACGATCCCGTCGGCGGCCTCCACGTTCGCGGTGGGCCACCCCAGCGCGTGGCCGCGCCCCTCGCCTAGACAAATGCGCCCGCGCAGCGCATAGGGGCGCCCCAGCATCGCGTCAACGGGTGCCAAGCGCCCCTTGGCGATCTCACGACGGATACGGGTACTGGATACGCGCTCGCCGCCGGCGGCCACCGTGGTCACGCCTTCGACGGGGATGCCGCGCGGTGCGAGCGCGGCGCGCAAGAAGGCGAGATCTCCGGCGCGCTGCGCTCCGAAGCGAAAATTCTCACCCACGACGACGGCGCCCACCCCCAGACGGCGCACGAGAACGCCCTCCACGAACTCGTCCGGCGTCAATGGTGCGATCGCGCCGTCGAACGGAACGAGGAACAGCTCGTCGACGCCGGCCGCCGCCAAGCGGTTGATGCGATCCTCCAGCGGCACGATCAAGGGCGGTTCGCTTCCCGGGCGCAGAAACGTCGCGGGATGATTGCGAAAGGTGAGGACGCCGACCGACCAGCCCAGCCGCGCGATCGTGCGACAGCGGCGTACGATCTCGCGATGGCCGAGATGGAAACCATCGAAGAAGCCGATCGCCAAAGCCAGCGGCACAGCGTGCCCGTCGCGCGCGAGCTCGTGGTGGATCTTCACGTGAACACCTTCCGTGGCTGCAGCAAGGCCCCCAAGTTCTCCCCCACCCCTACCGGCGAGCGCCCGGAATCGAGCACGAAGGCGTGGCGTGCCTCCACGCGTTCGGGAAGCGGCACCATGCGCCCCGCGCGGAAGTCACTCACCGAGGGCTCCTCGAGCACCACATTGGGCAGGGAGAGCACGTCCAGCGGCGACGTGATGCAGACGGATGGATCGCTTTCGATCTCATCCAGCATGCGTGCCATGGACAACGTGAAAGGCCCCGCGCGCGTACGCAGCAGCGCAGCCAGACAACCTTCCGTACCGATCGCGTGCGCAAGGTCTTCGCAAAGGGTACGGACGTAGGTGCCTTCCGAGCAGTCGACGGCCAAACGTACTGCGTTCTCCTCGTATCCCAAGATATCGAGGCGGTCGATGCGCACCGTGCGTGCCTTACGCGCGATCTCCTCGCCCTTGCGGGCGAACTCGTAGAGGCGGCGCCCCTGGTGCTTCAGCGCGCTGACCATCGGCGGAATCTGCGAGATCTCGCCAAGGAAGCGCTCTCGGACGCTCTCCAGACGTTGGCGCCAGTCGCTTGGCACGGCGGCAGCGGCGCGCACGTCGCCCCACTGATCGGCAGTCGTGGTCGACATACCTAGGCGCAACACGAAGGTATACGATTTTCCGCGTGATTCGATATAGGGCAAGAGCCTGGTGGCTCCGCCGATGGCCAGCGGCAAGACGCCTGCAGCATTGGGGTCGAGCGTTCCGAAGTGGCCGGTCGGGGCACGGTCGAAGAGCCGGCGAACGCGCGCGACGAGGTGAGCCGAACTCATCCCGGCGGGCTTGAACGCGTTGACGAACGCGATGATCCCCGACGCCGGGTTCGACATCGCCGCTACGCGGGGGCGAGCATCGCGCTGCTGGCTACGCCTTCCGCGCGCAGCGCCTCCGCGATCGCCGCAATGCCCTCGTCGAGCGATCCGGAAACCGTGCATCCCGCTGCGCGGAAGTGTCCGCCGCCACCCAGCCGGGTGGCCACGCTCTGCACGTTGACTTCACCGTTTGAGCGCAAGCTGACGCGCACCTCGCCGGGCTCCAGCGCCTTGAAAAGTACAGCTACTTTGCAGCCGTCGACGGTCCGCAGCTGCTGGACGATGTCTTCGGTATCCTCGCTGTCGGCGCCGCAAGCTGCCAGCATCGCCGCATCGACCACCGTCCAGACGACGCCGGCTTCGGCATCGAAGCGCATGCGCGCCAGCGCCGCGCCCATCAGATGCTGCGCGACAAAACGCTTGTTGGCGAAGATCTCCTGCGTGATCCGTTCCTTGTTCGCGCCCGCCTCCATCATCCGCGCCGCCTCGCGCAAGACTGCCGGCGTGGTATTGGAGTGCATGAAGGCACCGGTGTCCGTCATCAGCGTCGTGAGGATGCACTCTGCGATCTGCGGCGTCAGCGTCGTCTTCAGCGCTTCGAGGATCTTCAAGACGACCGCACCCGCCGAAGCCTCCGTTTCGAGGATGTAGTTGAGCGCGGCGAAGCGTGTATTGCCGAGATGATGGTCGACGTTGAGCGTATGGGCGGCATCGAAGGGCGGCAGATACGGCCCCGCGCGCGCCACGTCGCTCATGTCGAAGAAGCAGAACATCGTGCCGTCGGGAAGCTCGCCGAGATCACGGCGCACATCGCCGGCTCCGGGGAGGAAACACAGGTTGCGTGGCACGGGATCTTCGTTGAAGTATGCAACACGCTTACCGAGCTGCTGCAATCCCAATCCTAAAGCCAGCCCCGCTCCCAAGGTGTCGCCGTCCGGCTTGACATGACTCACCATCACGAAGCTCTCATGCGCGCGGAGCGCGCTGATAACTCCATCGAGCGTCGCCTGTCCCTTACCAGTCTCAGTCATCGCCCGCCGCTCCCCTCGATGAGGACGCACTCGGTTCGGATGGCGAAGGCGCTTCGTTGACGACCTCGTCGATCAGGCGCGTGACGGCAATCGCTTGCTCCGCGGTTCGATCTTCGACGAACGTCAGCTCGGGGGTATGGCGGAGGTCAACCGCTTCACCCAGTTCACCGCGCAGGAAACGCTTGGCCGAATCGAGCGCCAGCAGGCTTTGTTTGACCTGGTGACGGTCTCCGATACAGCCGACGTATACCTTCGCGTAGTTGAGATCTGCTGTGGTCTCGACATGCGTAATGGTGACGAAGCCCAAGCGCGGGTCTTTGAGATCTTCGCTGATGATCCGCGCGAGCTCGCGTTGAATCAGATGATCGACTTTCTCTAGGCGTTGACGCTTCATGCCAGAGTCGCGGCCACCGTCTCCGTGGTATAGGCCTCGATAACGTCGCCCTGCTTGAGGTCCTGGAACTTCGCCACTTGGAGGCCGCATTCGTAGCCTTCGGCGACGTCCTTGACATCGTCCTTGAAGCGCCGCAGCGATTCGAGCGCGCCGTCGAAGATGACCACGCTGTCGCGCAGCACGCGCACCTTGGCGTTGCGGGTGATCTTGCCGCTCTGCACGTAGCAGCCGACGATCGTACCAACCTTGGAAACCTTGAAGACCTCGCGTACTTCGGCGCGGCCCAGCGTCACCTCGCGAGTGATCGGCTCGAGCATGCCGGCCATGGCCTTCTTGAGGTCGTCCTCCACGTCGTAGATGACCTGGTAGAAGCGTAGATCCACGGCCTCGCTCTCAGCCAAGCGCTTGACGGTCTCGTCCGGGCGCACGTTGAAGCCGATGACCACCGCATTCGATGCGCTGGCGAGGTTGACGTCGTTGGGCGTAATGCCGCCGACGCCGCCGTAGATCACGCGAATCTTCACGTCTTCTGTGGAGAGCTGCTCCAAGCGGGCGCGCAGCGCCTCCACGGAGCCCTGGCCATCTGCCTTCACGACCAGGTTGAGAATCTTCTCCCCCTCCTGCTGCATGAACGTCTCCAGCGAAACGCGCGCCGAGCCTGTGGCGGCGATGCGCGTGTCGCGGCGGCGCTGGCCGCGCTTGGAGGCGATCTCGCGCGCCACGCGCTCGTCGGTCACCACGGTGAGCGTGTCGCTGGCGGCAGGGACGCCGGAGAGCCCCATGACCTGCACGGGGATCGAGGGGCCCGCCTTCTTGACGTTGTGCCCCTTGTCATCGATCAGCGCACGCACTTTGCCCCACGTGGATCCGACGACGACCACGTCGCCGATACGCAGGGTTCCGTTCTGCACCAAAACCGTAGCCACGGCGCCGCGACCGCGATCGAGAGCTGACTCGAGTACCACGCCCGTGGCGCGGCGGTTCTTGTTTGCCTTGAGCTCGAGGAGGTCGGCCTCCAGAAGCACCGTCTCGAGCAGTTCATCGATGCCCTCGCCGCTCTTGGCCGAGACGCGCTTCATCTCGGTCTTGCCGCCCCACTCCACGGACTGGAGCTCGAACTCCGTGAGCTGCTGCATGACACGCTCGGGCTGTGCATCGGGCTTGTCGATCTTATTGATCGCTACCACGATCGGAACGTTCGCCGCCTTGGCGTGCGAAATCGCCTCGATCGTCTGTGGCATGACGCCGTCGTCTGCCGCGACCACGAGAATCGCCACGTCGGCGCCCTTGGCGCCGCGCGCGCGCATCGCGGTGAACGCCTCGTGGCCAGGCGTATCGATGAAGGTGATCGTTCGATGATCCTTCTCGACCGTATAGGCACCGATACGCTGCGTGATGCCGCCCGCCTCACCGGCGGCAACATTCGCTTGACGGACCTTGTCGAGCAGTGAGGTCTTGCCGTGGTCGACATGGCCGAGCACGGTAACCACGGGCGGGCGCGGCGCGAGCGCCCCCGGCGGATCTTCCTCCTGATAGAGGGCCACTTCTTCGTCGGCTTCCTTGACGGTGGCTTCGAAGCCGAACTTCCGCGCCACCTGCAGGGCGACGTCGCTGCCGATGTTCTGGTTGATCGTCGCCATAGTGCCCATCTTCATGAGCTCCTTGATGACGTCTTTTGCGGCGATGCTCATCGCGGCCGCCAGCTCCTGCACGGAGAGGAGGTCGGGAATCTCGATTGCGCGGAGCTGCACGGGAATCTGCGGCACGGTCTCGCGCTGCGGACGCTGGCGGCGATTCTTGTCGAGCAACGCCTCCTTCTCGCGATCGCGCTTGGAAATGGCCTCGTCACGATCGCGTCCGCGCCCTCTGCCGGGGGCACCGGTACTCGGCGTGGGGCCGGCAGCCTGACCCGGCCCTGCCGTTGAAGGCGGCGCCGGGGGTTTGGCAATGAACGGACCATTGCCGCGGTGCGGGCGGACCGGGGCTGGTTGACCGGGGCGCGCGGATGCGGTGCCGGCAACGGGATGCTGCGGTTTGGGCTTGGGCGGCAAGATCGAGCTCTGCCCCTGCGGCACGGGACGCAGGCGAGGAATCGAATCGCCGACGTACAGCGAGGGCTTGGGCGGCAGGCCTGGGCGCGGAGCGACGCCCGGACGCGGAGCGACGCCGGGGCGCAGAGGCACGCCGGGGCGTTGGGCCATACCGGGGTGCGGCATGCCGGCGCGCGGAGCGGCCGGGCGCGTTTGGGCTGGTGCAGGCTTAAGCTTCGCAGCGGGCTTTGCCGGCGCTGCGGCGGCCGGCGGGATGGCGGAGGGCGCAGACGGGGCAGCGGCGACATCAGGAGCGGGCGCTTTGGCGGCGGGTGCTTCGGCGGCGGGCGGCGCAGCGACCGGCTCGATGGCTGGCGCCTCCGGGGGGGCAACTGCCTCGGCCTGGGCCTGGACCGGCGCGGCAGGGGCCTCGGCGACCGGCGGCTCGACGACCGGCGCCGGCGCAGCGGCCGATTCGACGATCGGCGGCTCAGCAACCGCAACTTCGACGACCGGCGGTTCGGCGGCAGAGCGTCGCGTCGCTGGCACCGGCTTCAGCGTGGGCACACCGGCGCCCGCCATATCCAGCCGCGGCTTGGGCGGAAGCGATGGCTTCTTAGCAGCCGGCGGCGGCGCCGGCGCCGCCGGAGCCGGCGCGGGTGCAGCGGGTTTCGCCGGGGCAGCCGGCGCCGCGGCGGCGGCCGGGCGCACCTTCCCCAAGAGAACCCCGCGCACGAGGTCGGCGATATGATCGTCGACCACGCTCATGTGGTTCTTGACATCGACGCCAAGCCTCCCAAAGAGCACCATCAGGTCTTTGGATGAAATCTGCAGCTCTTTGGCCAGCTCGAAAATTCGCAATTTACCGGTCGCCATCTCTTTAGCGT
>SCQY01000064.1 GCA_004298665.1 bacterium
GAGAGCGACCAGGGCCGAGAGAACGAGCATCCGCCGGACGATCATGCTTGACTCCTTCGTTCCACTGAACGGGACGATATTGACAGCGCGTTCCGTTGTCAATACCATAGGTCTTGCGCAGAGCTTCTGTCAAGACGGAGGATAGAGCGATCCAAGCCATCGAGCGAACGTCACGCATCCTGCTCTCCTTCGCAGAGGGGGAACCGCTGCTCGGAGTCAGCGAGATCGCTCGGAAGCTGACGCTGCCCAAGAGCGTAGTTCATCGCGCGCTCGACGCCCTCGTCGAGACCGGTCTCGTGGCGCGCGACCGCGAGACCTCACGCTATCGTCTCGGGCCGCGAGCGCTCGAACTGGGGCTGGCCGCCGTGGGCGCGCCCGACGTGCGTACGCTGGCGCTGCCGATCATGCAGGAGCTCGTCCGGGAAAGCGGCGAGACGGCGACGCTGAGCCTGCTCGTGGGCGTCGAGCGCGTCTATGTCGCGCAAGTCGAGAGCCTCCAAGAAGTGCGCATGACCGTCGAAGTCGGGCGCCGCTACCCCATTTACGCCGGCGCCTCCGGGCGCGCGATTCTCGCGTATTTCTCGCAGGAGGAGATCGGGCATTACCTGGATCGCACCGCGCTGGACGCGCTTACGCCTTCCACGATCACGGACCGTAAGCGACTCGAGCGCGAGTTGGCCAAGGTGCGCGCCCAGGGCTACGCGGCCAGCTCCGGCGAGCGCGATCCGTGGGCCGCGGCGGTAGCCGCGCCGATCGTGCCCAGCGGACGGCGGGCGATCGGCTCGATGAGCATCTGCGGTCCGCGCACGCGGCTCTCGGCGGAGCGCGTGGCCAGATACGGCGAGGTCGTGCGCCGCGGCGCCGACGAGCTCGCCAACCAACTTCGGTAAGGAGGATAGAGTGGCTCGATACGACAGCGTGATTCTCGGCGGGCGCGTTGTGCTGCCCAACTATGGTGTCGTGCCCTGCGCCATCGGCGTCACCGCGGGACGCATCGCCGCGCTCGCCGACGATCTGCGCGCGTCAGACGGCGACGAAGTGATCGACGCGACCGGGATGGTGGTCTTTCCCGGCGGGGTCGACGCGCACTTCCACCTGGGTATCTACCGCGATCTCGCGACGGATGCCCAGAGTGAGACGGAGTCCTCGCTGGTTGGCGGAGTCACCACGGTACTCAGTTACTTCCGTACCGGTCAGCACTACTTGAACCGCACCGGCCCGTATCGCGAGATTTTCCCCGCCGTCCTCGAAGCGACGCGCGGGCACGTGCACACCGACGTCGGCTTCCACATCGCACCGATGACGCGCGCGCAGCTCGACGAGATCGACTGGCTGGTCGGCGAGGCCGGCGTCGCTAGCTTCAAGTACTACTTCTTCTACAAGGGCATCAACCTGGCCGCGGATTCCTCCGACGCCAAGTCCTACACGATGAGCGACTCGTACGACTTCGGCCACCTGTACGCGATGATGGAGCAGGTGGCCGCCGCGGACGCCAAGTACGGCGCGGAGGGACGCGTTTCGCTGAGCCTGCACTGCGAGAACGCCGAGTTGATCAAGCTCTTCATCGAGCGCGTGAAAGGCAGCGGCCTGCCGCCGCTGGAGGCCTACAGCAAGGCACGTCCGCCGATGACGGAGCGGCTCTCGATCCATGAGGCCGGAGTGCTGGCCAACGCGGCGCGCGCGCGTGTGAACCTGCTCCACCTCTCAAGCGAAGAGGCGATGATCGCCGCAGGCGAGCTGCGCGGCCTCTACCCGGAGCTGGACGTGCGCTTGGAGACGACGCTCCACCACCTCTGCCTCACCTACGATATGCTGGAAGGCAAAGGCTTGGGCGGCAAAGTCAACCCGCCCATTCGCGAGCGGCGCGACGTCGACGCGCTCTGGGACGGCGTGAAGTCCGGCGCGATCTCATGGATCGCCAGCGACCACGCCTGCTGCACGGAGTCCATGAAAGGCGACGAGCTGTGGCCGGCGCTCCCCGGCTTCGGGGGCACGGCGCTGCTCTACCCCGTCCTGATCTCCGAAGGCTATCACAAGCGCGGCCTC